>DATIMX010000336.1:0-9805 GCA_035474935.1 Geodermatophilus sp.
GACGACCCGCTCCACGTCGTCGTACGACAGCAGGGGGGTGTCGGTCAGGGCGTTCATGCCGTCGACGAGGGAACGGAGGTCGTCGCGCACGACGAAGTCGGCCCCCTGCTGCTTGAACCGCTCCACCGGCGCCGGCGCGCCCTTGCCGACAGCCCGCTTGAGCAGCAGTCGGACGTCCTTGCCGGTGAGGTCGGGGTTCTGCTCGGAGCCGGAGAGCGCGAACTCCTTCTCCACGATCTTGTGCGTGGCGACGAACCAGGTGTGCTCGTGGCCGGTCTGCCCGATGTGGGCCAGCGTGCCCAGGGTGTCGAACCCGGGGAACAGCGGCACCGGCAGCCGCTTCCCGGTCGCGTCCAGCCACAGCGACGAGGGCCCCGGCAGGATCCGGATGCCGTGCCGCGCCCAGACCGGCGAGTGGTTGGCGATGCCCTCGGTGTAGTGCCACATCCGGTCGCGGTTGATCAGGTTCGCGCCGGCGGCCTCGGTGGCCTGCAGCATCCGCCCGTCGACGTGCGCCGGGACGCCGGAGAGCAGTCGCCGCGGCGCGGGGCCGAGGCGGGCGGGCCAGTTCTGCCGGACCAGGTCGTGGTTGCCGCCGATGCCTCCGGAGGTGACGACGACGGCCTGCGCCGAGACCTCGAACTCCCCGGCCGCGTTCCGGGTGCTCGCCTCACCGCGGGCGACGTCGCTGGGCTCGAGCACGGTGCCGCGGACACCGGTGACCGCGCCGCCGCTGACGACGAGCTCGTCGACGCGGTGCCGGAAGAGCAGCCGCAGCACCCCGCGGTCGGCGGCGGCGCGGACCCGGCGGGCGAAGGGCTCGACGATGCCCGGGCCGGTGCCCCAGACGATGTGGAAGCGCGGCACGGAGTTGCCGTGGCCGGTGGCGGTGTACCCGCCGCGCTCGGCCCAGCCGACCACCGGGAAGAACCCGATGCCCTGCTCGCGCAGCCACGCCCGCTTCTCCCCCGCGGCGAACTGCAGGTAGGCCTCGGCCCACCGGCGCGGCCAGTGGTCCTCCTCGCGGTCGAAGGAGGCGCTGCCGAACCAGTCCTGCCGGGCCAGCTCGAGCGAGTCGTGCACCCGCAGCCGCCGCTGCTCGGGCGAGTCGACGAGGAACAGCCCGCCGAAGGACCACCAGGCCTGCCCGCCCAGGGACTGCTCGGGCTCCTGGTCGAGCAGCACCACCCGCGTGCCCGCATCGGCCAGCTCCGCGGCGGCGACCAGCCCGGCCAGCCCCGCCCCCACCACGACGACGTCGGTGTCGATCACGTCACTCCTCGCTGGCGCTCGTCGCCGACGTGATCGGCGATGCCGTATCTCTGCGTGACCTCGCGAGCTCGGTCACGTTCGGCACGCTAGCCGGTGCGCTGCGTCCGGCGGCCTCGCTCCGGGGCACGCGTCGCCCCGGCGGGGGCCGTCCACTCCCGCACCGGACGACGGACGGCGAGCACCAGGCAGCCGAGCGGCCCGACGAGCAGCAGCAGCGTCTGACCGACCGCCGCGCCCAGGCCCAGGGCGCCGAACAGGACGGCGGTGCCCAGCAGGCAGAGCACCAGGACGACGCTGACGGCGGCCAGCAGCAGCCACGCCCGCGCCCGCCCGAGGACGACGAGCGCCGCGCCGGCCAGGGCGAGCACGGCCAGCACCGCGGGGACGGCGACGAACCAGGGCGTCCCCACCTCCGGGTCGCGGAGCAGCCAGGCCAGCCACAGGTACTCGGCGGCGACCAGGACGCCGAAGACGGCGGCGAACGGGGCGAGGACCGGCCGTCCGGCGGGTCTCGGCGGAGGGTGCTGCCGGTAGGGCGCCGCCCGCGGGGAGCGACGCGCCGCCGCCCGGCTGCGGGAGGAGGACGACGCCATGGTCGGCAGCGTAGGTCGGCCGCCTGTGCGCCGGCTGGACCAGAGTCAGCGGGTGCGGCGCGGCCGTCCGGCCACCCAGCGGCGCACCCGCGGGGTGGCCGCCAGGACCGCGGCGAGCACCGGAGCCACCAGGAGCAGCAGCGGCAGGGCCGGGTTCCCGGCGTCCGCGGTGCCGGTGGCCGCCCACACGACCGCACCGGCAAGCGCCGCGACCGGGACGACGGCCAGCACCAGGAGCAGCCAGCTGCGACGGGCCAGCAGCCAGGCCGCGCCGAGGACCTGGACCACCGGGGCGGCGAGCAGCAGGTAGGTCCAGGGGTCGGGTCCGGCGTCCGCGGAGAGCCCGCCGAGCGCCACGGCGACGACGGCGAGGAAGAGCGTGGGCAGCGCGCCGACGAGGCCGAGGACGCCGGCGGTCAACGCGAGCGGCGGCATGCGCGCGTCCGGCGGCGGGAGGTCGGCTGCCGGACGGCCTCGGTCGCGGGGGGTGGCCACGACCGCAGGTTAGGCCCCGCGGGTGCGTCTCAGCGGCAACCGCCGTCCCCACCTCCCGGTCGCCGTCCTCGGGCCGCAGCGCGAACATGGCGACCACAGCGGGGGGTCCGCCGACCCGCGGGAGGCCGTCACCTGGCACGCCGTACGGCGCGACACGGACGACGGCGTGCGTCAGGCCGCCGGCTGGGGCTCCCCCGCCGAGGACCGGCGCCAGGAGGCGTGCAGCCGCGCGTAGGGACCCTCGGCGTCCACCAGCTCGGCGTGCGAGCCGCGCTGGACCACGCGGCCGGCATCGACGACGAGCACCTCGTCGGCCCGCTCGGCGGTGGAGAGCCGGTGGGCGATGGTGAGCGTCGTCCGGCCGTCGGTGAGCCGGTCGAGCGCGTGCGTCAGCCGGCGCTCGGTGGCCGGGTCGACGGCGCTGGTGGCCTCGTCGAGCACCAGCAGGTCGGGGTCGGCGACGTAGGCGCGGGCGACGGCGACCAGCTGCCGCTCCCCCGCCGACAGCGACTCCCCGCGCTGGCCGACCCGCGTGGCCACGCCGTCGGCGAGCCCGGCCACCCAGTCACCCAGCCCGAGCTCCTCGAAGGCGGCGCGCACGTCGTCGTCGGAGAGCCCCGGCCGGCCGTAGCGCACGTTGTCGGCGACCGTCGCGTCGAACAGGAAGCCGTCCTGCGGCACCATCACGACCCGCTGGCGGAGCGAGGTGAACGCGACCCGGTCCAGCGGCACCCACCCGGCGTCGTCGTCGCCGAGCAGCACGCGGCCCTCGGTGGGGTCCATCAGCCGGGTGACCAGCTTGGCGAACGTCGTCTTGCCCGAGCCGGTCTCGCCGACGATGGCGGCGCGGCGGCGCGGCGCGATCTCGAGGTCGACGTCCTGGAGCGCCGGGCGCGCGCCCCGCGAGTAGCGGAAGGTCACGTGCTCGAAGCGCACGCCCAGCGGCGTGTGCGGCAGCTCCCGCGCCGTGGCCGGGTCGGCGACCGCCGGGTCGCGCACGTCGGGTTCGGTCTCCAGCACGTCGAGCACCCGGCGGAACCCGGCGACGGCGTTCTGCGCCTCGTTGAGCACCTCGCTGGCGGTCTGCACCGGGGAGACGAAGAGCGTGACGAGGAAGAGGAACGCGACCAGGGTGCCGGGCGTGAGGTCGCCGTCCAGGCCGAGCAGGACGCCGACGACGACCACCGCGACGTTGGCGACGGCGGCCACGAACTCGCCGGTGACGAAGACCGACGCGGTGACCCGCTGCGCCCGCACCTGGGCCTGGTAGTGCCGGCCGATGGCGCGGTCGAGGCGGGCGGCGGTGCGCTCGCGGATGCCGTAGGCCCGCACCGTCGAGGCGCCGACGACGGACTCCGACACCGCGGCCAGCACGTCGCCGACCCGCTCGCGCACCACGCCGTAGACGACGGCCAGCCGCGCGGCGAAGAAGCGCACGGCGATCGCCAGCGGCACGAAGCACAGCAGCACGACGAGGGTCAGCTGCCAGGAGTAGACCGCCATGACGACGGTGGCCACGAGCAGCTGCCCGAGGCTGACCACGCCCAGCACGCCGCCCCACTGCATGAACGTGGACAGCTGGTCGACGTCGCTGGTGACCCGGGAGACCAGCGAGCCGCGGCGCTGCCCCTGCTGGTGCAGCACCGAGAGGTCGTGCACGTGGCGGAACGCCCGCACCCGCAGCCCGGCCAGCGCGGTCTCCGTCGTCCGGAACAGCCGGACGTTCATCCGGTAGACCGCTACGACGGTCAGCAGCACGACGGCGGCGCAGAGCAGCACGACGTTCCGGACCAGGTCGAGGTCCGGGCCGCCGGGGCCGGCCAGGCCGCGGTCGATGACCTGCTGGACGGCGATCGGCACGACCACCCGCCCGGCGGTGGCGACCAGGGCGAGGGCGAAGGTGGCCGGCAGGCCGCGGCGGAACTCCGGCATCATCCGCAGGCCGCGGCGCAGGGTGGCGAGGGCGCCCTCCTCGCGGTGCGCGGCGATCGCGCTCACGAGCCCTCCTCGCTGGCGCTCGTCGGCCGCGTTCGCGTCGCTGCTCTGCACATCGGTGAGCTCGCAAGCTCGCTCACGCCGCCACCTCCGTCTGCGCGTAGGCCCGCACCAGCGCGGCGTACCCGGGCACCTCGGCCAGCAGCTGCTCGTGGCTGCCGCGGGCGAGCACCCGGCCGCCCTCGAGCCAGACGACCTCGTCGGCCAGCGCGATGGTGGCCTGCCGGTAGGCGACCACGACGACGGTCGAGGGCCGATCCGCATCGCGCAGGGCGTCGAGGATGCGCGCCTCGACCGCGGGGTCGACGGCGCTGGTCGCGTCGTCGAGCACGAGGAGCCGCGGACGGCGGACCACCGCGCGGGCCAGCGCGATCCGCTGCCGCTGACCGCCCGACAGGGTCGCGCCGCGCTCGCCGACCCGGGTGTCGAGACCCTCGGGCAGCCGGCGGACGACGTCGTCGACGGCGGCGACCCGCAGCGCCGCCCACACCTCGTCGTCGGGGACGTCGGCGCCGAGGGTGACGTTGCCGCGCACCGTGTCGTCGAAGAGGAAGGTGCCCTGCGGGACGAAGGCCGCCTGGGCGCTGACCTCGCCCTCGCGCAGCGCGCGCAGGTCGACCCCGTCGAGCAGCACCTCGCCGGTGCCCGGGTCGACCAGCCGGACGAGAAGCCCGGCCAGGGTGGATTTGCCCGACCCGGTCGGCCCGACGACCGCGACCGTGCTGCCCGGCGCCACGTCGAACGTGACACCCGCCAGCGTGAGGCGGCTCGCCCCCTCGAAGCCGTAGTCGACCCCGCGCACGCCCAGCCCGGCGCCGCCGGTGCCGGCCGCGGCGGCCTCGGTGCCGTGCGGCGTCTCGCCGGTCGCGTCGAGCACCGGCGTCACCCGGTCGAAGCCGGCCAGGGCGCGCGGCAGGTCCGCCAGCACCCAGCCGATCGCGCGGATCGGCGGCGCCAGCAGCGTGAAAAGGTAGGCGATGGAGACCAGGGCGCCGGGGTCGGTGGCGCCGTCGGCGACGCGGCCGGCGCCGATGAGCAGCACGGCCAGGGTGCCGAGGTTGGGCAGCGCCTCCATCAGCGGGTCGAACAGCCCGCGCACCCGGCCGACCGCGACCAGCCCGTCGCGCAGCTCCTCGGCGCGCTCGGTGAACCGGCGGGTCTCGACGTCCTCCCGGCCGAGGGTCTTCACGACCAGGGCGGCGTCGAAGCTCTCGTGGGCGATCTCGCTGACCTCGGCGCGCAGCTGCTGGGCGCGCCGCATCCGCGGGCTCATCTCCTGCGAGTAGACGGCGTTGACCACGAACACCAGCGGGAACACCACCAGGCCGACCAGCGCCAGCCACGGGTCGGTGGCGACCAGCGCGGTCACGGTGATGCCGATCATCACGACCGCGCCGCAGGCGAAGGGCAGCGGCGCGACGAAGAACCAGGACGCCTCGACGTCGGAGTTGGCGTTGGACAGCAGCTGCCCCGTCGGGTGGCGCTGGTGCCAGGACAGCGGCAGCCGCAGGTACTGGCCGGTCACCCGGCGGCGGTACTCGGCCTGCAACCGGTAGCCCATGACGCCGGCGAACAGCCGCCGGCCGAGGATGCCGAGGATCTTCAGGACGGCGACGCCGAGGATGGCGGCCGCGGCCAGGGCGAGCGCGCCGGCCGAGGTGACGCCGTCGTCCAGGGCCGGGAGGACGACGCGGTCGACGACCTCGCCGAGCACGTAGGCGCTGGCGACGGTCATCCCGCCGTAGAGGCTGCTGGCGAGGAAGGCCAGCGTGAACATGCCCGGCTGCTCGACGATCGCCCGCCGGACGTGGCGCATCCCTCGCCGCACGACGGCGTCTCGGCGGCGGGGCACAGGTCTCCTCGGTGGTCGTGCGGGGCGGCGTCCGCGACTGTACGTAGACGCGCGCAGTGGTCGCGCGCTGTTTCCCGGACCCGCCCCGTCGGTAACCCCGTCCGGTGACCTCCTCTTCCCGGCCGCTGGCCGCGCGCGAGCGTGCGGCGCTCGCCGACCTCCTCGAGGAGCTGGGACCCGACGCGCCCACCTGCTGCGAGGGCTGGACGACCGCCCACCTGGCCGCGCACCTCGTCACCCGGGACCGCCGGCCGGACACCATGCCCGGCTTCGCCCTGGAGACGACGCCGGTCGGGGGGCCGTTCGCCGCCTGGTCCCACCACGTGGAGGACCGCCTGCGCGCCGGCACCCGCTACGCCGACCTGGTCGCCCGCGTGCGCTCCGGGCCGCCGCGGTGGCTGCCGACGGCCTGGCCACCGGTGGCCGCGGTGGTCGACACCGCGGAGTACGCCATCCACCACGAGGACGTCCGCCGGGCCCAGCCGGGCTGGGCGCCCCGCGAGCTCCCGCGGGAGGCGCAGGACCTGCTGTGGGGCAACGTCGTCTTCTTCGGCCGGGCCGCCGTCGGCCGGGTGCCCGGGGCGCTGGTGCTGCGCCGCAGCGACGCCTCCGGGGTGCAGCGGCGCTACGGCAGCGGCACGCCGGAGACGGTCGTGGAGGGCGAGCCGCTGGAGCTGCTGCTGTGGGCCAGCGGGCGCGAGGACGTCGCCCGCGTCGAGATCTCCTGAGCCGGACCGGGTTGCCGCTACCCCGTGGTCGAGGAGGCGACCGCCACCGGGCGGCGCGGGCTGAACGGAAGCTCCTGCACCGTCTCGTCCACGACCAGCGCGGTGGCCACGGGCACCTCCCGCCACACCCCGGGCAGGTCCACCAGCGGTTCGGAGACGACGGCCCGGGCGTTGTCCGGGAAGTGGGCGAACCGCTCGCTGGACGGGTACAGCGCGCGTAACGACTCCACGTCCTCGCTGACGAACAGGGAGTTCACCACCGGGCCGCTGGCGTACCGGGCCGCGTAGAGCCTGGTGCCGTCGGTCAGACCGATCGTCATCTGGACGGGCTCCGGCACACCCGCCGCCTCCGCGGCGGCCTCGACGAAGCCGGCCATCGCCTCCAGGCCGGCCAGCGGGTCGTCCTGCAACCCGAAGGTCAGAGCCAGGTGGAACATGAGCTCCGAGTCCGTGGTGCCGACGATGTTGCTGAAGAGGTCCGGCCGGACGGTCAGCAGCAGCTCTCGCCGCAGCCGGGCGTGCTCCTTGATGTACCCGTTGTGCACGAACAACCAGTTCCGGTACCGGAAGGGGTGGCAGTTGGTCTGCTGCACCGGTGCTCCGGTCCCAGCCCGGACGTGGGCCAGGAAGAGGCGTGACGAGATCTCGCTCGCCAGCTCGAGCAGGTTCTCGTCGCCCCAGGCCGGAGCGGTGGTCCGGAAGAGGGCCGGCTCCTCACGGCGTCCGTACCACCCCAGCCCGGACCCGTCCCCGTTGGGCAGCGGCATGTCCGGAGCGTGTCGGCGGCTCTGCTCGATCAGCGACCGCTGCGGGTCGTACAGCAGCTCTCGCGGCGATATCGGGTCCCCGACGTAACCCACCCAGCGACACACGACGCCTCCTCGGGGCGAGGAACTCCGAGCAGGGTCCCACGGCCGCCCGCGACGGGTCGACCGCCGCGGTCAGGCGATCGGGTGGTCGCTCTCCCGGCGGACCGGGACGCCGGCGTCGCCGAGGGCGGCCTTGACGTCGCCGATGCGCATCTTGCCGAAGTGGAAGACCGTCGCGGCGAGCACAGCGTCGGCGCCGGCCGCCACCGCGGGCGGGAAGTGCGCGGTCTCCCCGGCGCCGCCGCTGGCGATGACCGGCACGGTGACCTCGCGGCGCACCGCCCGGATCAGCTCGAGGTCGAAGCCGGCCTCGGTGCCGTCGGCGTCCATGGAGTTGAGCAGCACCTCGCCGACGCCGAGCTCGGCGGCCTGCACCACCCACTGCACGGCGTCCCGGCCGGTGCCGCGCCGTCCGCCGTGCGTGGTGATCTCGAAGCCGGAGTCGGTGACCGCGCCGTCGCGGGTGCGGCGGGCGTCCAGGGACAGCACCAGCACCTGGTTGCCGAAGCGGTCGCTGATCTCGCTGATCAGCTCGGGCCGGGCGACGGCGGCGGTGTTGACGGCGACCTTGTCCGCGCCGGCCCGCAGCAGCCGGTCGACGTCGGTCACCGAGCGCACCCCGCCGCCGACGGTGAGCGGGATGAACACGCTCTCCGCGGTCCGGCGGACGACGTCGTAGGTGGTCTCGCGGTCGCCGGAGCTGGCGGTGATGTCGAGGAAGGTGAGCTCGTCGGCGCCCTCGGCGTCGTAGACGCGGGCCATCTCCACCGGGTCGCCGGCGTCGCGCAGGTCGACGAAGTTGACGCCCTTGACGACCCGGCCGGCGTCGACGTCCAGGCAGGGGATGACCCGCACGGCCAGGCTCACGCGACGCCCTCCCGCACCGCGTCGGCCTCCACCTCGACCAGCATCGCCGGGTGCAGCAGCGCCGAGACGCCGATCATCGCGGTGGCCGGCCGGACGTCGCCGAAGACGTCGCCGTGCGCCCGGCCGAGCTCCTCCCAGCGGCTCATGTCGGTGAGGTACATCCGGGTGCGGACGACGTCGGTCAGCGCGAACCCGGCCCGCTCCAGCGCGGTGGCGAGGTTGTCGAACGCCTGGCGGGCCTGCGCGGCGACGTCGCCCGGGTGCGTCACCTCGCCGTCCACGGTGGAGGTGCACCCGCTGACCCATGCGCTGTCGCCGCGGACGACGACCCGGCTGTACCCGATCAGCGCCTCCCACGGCCCCCCGGACCCGAACCGCAGGACGCTCACGCCGCCTCCTCGGCCAGGGCCAGGGCCTCGGGCAGGGTGAAGGCGCCGGCGTAGAGGGCCTTGCCGACGATCGCGCCCTCGACACCGATCGGGGTCAGGCCGGCCAGCGCGCGGATGTCGTCGAGCGAGCTGACCCCGCCCGAGGCGACCACCGGGCGCGGCGTCGCGGCGCAGACCTCGCGCAGCAGGTCGAGGTTCGGCCCGCGCAGCGTGCCGTCCTTGGTGATGTCGGTGACCACGTAGCGCGCGCAGCCCTCGGCGTCGAGCCGGGCGAGGGTCTCGTAGAGCTCGCCGCCCTCGCGGGTCCAGCCGCGAGCGGCCAGCCGGGTGCCGCGGACGTCGAGGCCCACGGCGATGCGGTCGCCGTGCTCGGCGATGGCGCGGGCGCACCACTCGGGCGACTCCAGCGCGGCGGTGCCGAGGTTGACCCGCCGGCAGCCGGTGGCCAGTGCGGCCGCGAGCGACGCGTCGTCCCGGATGCCGCCGGAGAGCTCGACGTCGACGTCGAGCTCACCCACGACGCGGGCGAGCAGCTCGCGGTTGCTGCCGCGGCCGAACGCGGCGTCGAGGTCGACCAGGTGCACCCACTCGGCCCCGTCGCGCTGCCACTGCAGCGCCGCCTCGACCGGGTCGCCGTACGACGTCTCGCTGCCGGCCTCGCCCTGGACGAGCCGGACGGCCTGCCCGTCGGCGACGTCGACGGCGGGCAGCAGCTCGAGCGCGGTCATCGGGTCCTCCGGGAGGG
>DATIMX010000337.1:0-7750 GCA_035474935.1 Geodermatophilus sp.
CGGGTCGACGGCCGGTTCCAGAAGGTCGAGGGCACCGAGCGCGAGCTGCCCGCCGACCTGGTGTTCCTCGCCATGGGGTTCACCGGTGCCCAGCGCACCGGCCTGGTGGAGACGCTCGGCGTGGAGCTCGACCAGCGCGGCAACGTCGCCCGCGACGACGAGTTCATGTCGACCGTCCCCGGCGTCTTCGTCGCCGGCGACATGGGTCGCGGCCAGTCGCTCATCGTGTGGGCGATCGCCGAGGGCCGGGCCGCCGCCGGCGGCGTCGACGCGTGGCTGACCGGCTCGACGACGCTGCCGCGTCCGGTGACCCCCACCGCAGTGGCGCTTCGCTGAGTCACCGTCGTCCTACCGGACGACACCGCGACCACGTGCCGTCCCGATCGGGCGGAGCCCTGCGGTTGAGTCCTCCTCGGGGGACCCTCCGGGCCCCCGCTCGTCGGACCGGGCCGGGTCCCGCTCGCGCGGTGCCCGGCCCTCGTCGTGTGGACGAGCCTCACAGGGAGCCCTCCCCGCACGGGACGGGCGACCCCACTAGCGTCTGACCCATGTCGCGTCGCGCCAAGATCGTCTGCACCCTCGGGCCGGCGACCGGTTCCCAGGAACAGGTCACCGCCCTCGTCGAGTCGGGGATGGACGTCGCCCGGCTCAACTTCAGCCACGGGGCGCACACCGACCACGAGAAGAACTACCGGATGGTGCGCGAGGCCTCCGACCGCACCGGTCACGCCGTCGCCGTCCTCGCCGACCTGCAGGGGCCGAAGATCCGCCTCGGTACCTTCGCCGACGGCCCGGTGCACTGGGAGACCGGCAGCCGGGTCTGCATCACCGTCGACGACGTCGAGGGCACCGCCGAGCGGGTCTCCACCACCTACAAGGGCCTCGCGGCCGACGCCAGGGTCGGCGACCGGCTGCTGGTCGACGACGGCAAGCTGGCGCTGTCGGTCGTCGAGATCGACGGGCCGGACGTGTGGTGCCTGGTCGTCGAGGGCGGCGAGGTGTCCAACAACAAGGGCCTGTCGCTGCCGGGCGTCGCGGTGAGCGTGCCGGCGATGTCGGACAAGGACGAGGAGGACCTCCGCTTCGCCCTGCACATGGGCGTGGACTTCGTCGCGTTGTCCTTCGTGCGTTCGCCGCGCGACGTGGAGCTGGTGCGCGACGTCATGCGGCAGGAGGACGTCACGGTCCCCGTGATCGCCAAGCTGGAGAAGCCCGAGGCGGTGGAGAACCTCGAGGCGATCGTCGAGGCGTTCGACGGCATCATGGTCGCCCGCGGCGACCTGGGCGTGGAGCTGGCGCTGGAGCAGGTCCCGCTGGTGCAGAAGCGGGCCGTCCAGGCCGCGCGTGAGCGCAACAAGCCGGTCATCGTGGCCACGCAGATGCTCGAGTCCATGATCACCAACTCCCGGCCCACGCGCGCGGAGGCCTCCGACGTCGCCAACGCCGTCCTGGATGGCGCGGACGCGGTGATGCTGTCGGGGGAGACCTCGGTGGGGCGCTACCCGATCGCCGCGGTGCGCACGATGGAGCGCATCATCGACACCATCGAGAGCGACGCCGTGCGCGTCCCCGAGCTGGTCCGGCGGTCGCGGTCCCGGTCCGGCGCCATCGTCCGGGCCGCCCGGGACATCGCCGAGTCCCTCGACGTCAAGGCCCTGGCCACCTTCACCCAGACCGGCGGCAGCGCCCGGCGGCTGGCCGCGCTGCACCCCCGGATGCCGCTGCTGGCCTTCACCGTCGATGCGCGGGTGCGCAGCCAGCTGGCGCTGTCCTGGGGCGTGGAGACCTTCCTGGTCCCCGAGGTGCAGCACACCGACGACATGGTCCAGCAGGTGGACTTCTCGCTGCTGTCCATCGGCCGGCTCAAGGAGGGCGACCGGGTCGTCGTCGTGGCCGGCAGCCCGCCGAACACCCCGGGGTCGACCAACCTCATCCGGGTGCACGAGGTGGGTACCGACTCGTGACGCAGGTGGACGGCGGCAGCCAGGCCGCCTCCCTGATGGCCGTCCTCGACCTCGAGGAGCGCGACACCGACCTCTACGTCGGCCAGACGCCGCGGACGCCGCTGCAGCGCATCTTCGGCGGGCAGGTGGCCGGGCAGGCCCTCATGGCCGCGTCACGGACGCTGCCGGGCGAGCGCGCCGTGCACTCGCTGCACTCCTACTTCCTGCGGCCCGGTGACCCGCACGAGGAGATCCGCTACGCCGTCGAGCGGATCCGGGACGGGCGCACCTTCAGCACCCGGCGGGTCATCGCCTGGCAGCGGCGCCGGGGTGAGGACGTCGCGATCTTCGCGTTGACCGCCGACGCCTCGGTACCGGAGACCCCCGTCGTCGAGCACGCGCTGCCGATGCCCGAGGTGCCGGCCCCGGAGACCCTGCCCAGCCTCCCCGAGGTGGTCGCACCCCACGGCGAGCGCGCCGCGGCCGCGCTCGCCATCAGCCAGGCCGTGGAGCAGCGGCTGCTCGAGGACCCCTTCGACCGGACGCCGAAGTCGCCGCCGGACACCCGCACCTGCGTGTGGATGCGGGTCGCCGGCCGGCTGCCCGAGGACGGCAGCGTGCACCGCTCGGCGCTGACCTTCGTCAGCGACCTGACCCTGCTCTCGGCCGGACTGGCCCGCACCGGCGGCGGCTGGGGCGGGGGGTACGTCGGCGCCAGCCTCGACCACGCGGTGTGGTTCCACGCGCCGGTGCGGGCCGACGAATGGTTCCTCTACGAGACCGACAGCCCCGCGGCCTCCGGCGGGCGGGCGCTGTGCTTCGGCCAGATCTGGGCAGCCGACGGCACCCACGTGGCCACGGTCACGCAGCAGGGCCTCATCCGGTCGCTGCGCAGCTGAAGAGGGACCCCTCAGCCCCCCGGCCGGCCCGGCGGCCCTCCTGCAGGGTCCCGCCGCGAGCTTGCGAGCGGTGGGGGGCAGGAGGGTCCTTCTACTAGAGAGGGGCCGCGTCGGCCCCTGGGCGGTCGGCCTCGGCCTGTGGGGCGGTCTCCGGCGGCGTCAGGTCCTCCTGGGCGTGCGCCTGGGCCGCCGTCTCGTCCTGGGTGGCCGGCGTCTCGACCGGCTGGAGGGCCGTGGCGCGGGCGGCCTCCTCCTGCGCCCGCTCCGCGGCGGCGCGGCGCTCGGCCTCCTCGCGGGCCCGCTCCGCCGCGGACTCGGCGAAGTCGGCGGCCAGCCAGTCGTGGCCCTCGCACAGCAGCGTCCAGGCCCGCTCGACGTGCGCCCGCGTCGTCGCCGGCGCGCCGATCGCCGCCCGCAGCACCACCTGGCCGCCGACGGTGGTGTGGGTGAGGAAGACCTCGCCGCCGTCGTTGAGCCGCTCCAGCAGCGTCATGGTGGCGACGTCGGCGTCCACCCCCTCGGCCCAGCGTGGGCGCAGGCACACCAGGGACAGCGGGTGCGGGGCGACCACGTCGAACCGGTCGTCGGCCTCCGCCCAGCCGGCCAGCTCCTGCGCCAGGGCGACGCCGGACCGGATGTGCGCCCGCAGGCCCTCGGCGCCGTACCAGCGCAGCACGAACCACAGCTTGAGCGCGCGGAAGCGGCGGCCGAGCTCGATCTGCCAGTCGCGGTAGTCGACGACCGCGCCGGCGTCGGTGGCGGCGTTGCGCAGGTACTCCGGCAGGATCGCCAGCGCGCCGGTGAGCGCGGCCTGGTCGGCCACCCAGAACAGCGTCGCGTCGAAGCCGGTGAGCAGCCACTTGTGCGCGTCGGTGGTGTAGCTGTCGGCCCACTCGACGCCGGTCTGCAGCGCCCGCAGTTCCGGGACGACGGCGCTCACGCCCGCGTAGGCGGCGTCCACGTGCAGCCAGACGCCGGCGTCGCGGCAGATCGGGCCCAGCTCGGCGAGGGGGTCGACCGCCGTCGTCGACGTCGTCCCCACGGTGGCGCAGACCAGCACCGGCCGGTAGCCGCGGGCGACGTCCCGCTCCAGGCGCACCTTCAGCGACTGCGGGCGCATCGCCAGGTCGCCGTCCACCTCGACGATGCGGACGGCGTCGCTGCCGAGGCCGGCGATCCGCACGGCCTTCTCCATCGAGGAGTGCGTCTCCGCGGAGACGTAGACGGTGTACTCGTCGGGCCGGACGCCGGAGCGCACCGTCCCGCCCCCGCTGGCCCGGTGCAGCGCCGCGAGCAGGGCGACGAGGTTGGCGCCGGAGCTGGAGTCCTGGACGACGCCGCCGCCGGGGCCGGTCGACAGGAAGGTCTCCGGCAGGCCCAGCAGGCCGGCGAACCAGTCGAGGACGTGCTGCTCGAGCTCGGTGGCCGCCGGGCTGGTCACCCACGACATGCCCTGCACGCCCAGGCCCGCCGACACCAGGTCGCCGAGCACCGAGGGCCCGGACGTGTTGGCCGGGAAGTAGCCGAAGAAGCCGGGGTGCTGCCAGTGGGTGAGCCCGGGGACGACGACGCGGTCGAGGTCGGCCAGGACGGCGCCGAACGGTTCACCCCGCTCGGGCGGGGCGTCGGGCAGCGCGGCGCGCACGTCGCCGGGGGTGGCGGGGGAGCGCACGGGCAGCGAACCGACTCGCGTCCAGTAGTCGGCGATCCAGTCGACGACCTCGTGGCCGTGCCGACGGAACTGCTCCGGGGTCATGTGCGGGGCGGACGGCGTCGGCTCGGGCTCGCTCACGGCCCCACCGTAATCGGACGGTCCCGTACCCCTGTCCTGCCGACCGGGGTACGGCGCGGCCGGAGGACAGCCGTCGGGAGCGGTGTCGTCCCGAGGACGACGATGTCGAGGTGCCCCCGGTGCGACTCGAACGCACACTGTGCGGGTTTTGAATCCGCTCCCTCTGCCGATTGGGGTACGGGGGCGTACCGGCCGGCGACCGAGGAGCAGCCTAACGGCCCGTCGTGTTCCGTCCCGCATCGCTAGGCTCCGGCGCGTGAGCAGCGAGCCGATCCGGGTCCTCATCGCAGAAGACGAGGCGCTCATCCGCCTCGACCTCAAGGAGATGCTCGAGGAGGAGGGGTACACCGTCGTCGCCGAGGTCGGCGACGGGCAGCAGGCCGTCGACCAGGCCACGGAGCTGCGGCCGGACCTCGTGGTCCTCGACATCCAGATGCCGGTGCTCGACGGGCTCTCGGCGGCCGAGCAGATCGCCTCGGCGCGCATCGCCCCGGTCATCGTGCTGACCGCCTTCAGCCAGCGGGAGCTCGTCGAGCGGGCCCGCGACGCCGGCGCGATGGCCTACCTGGTCAAGCCGTTCTCCAAGAACGACCTGGTACCGGCCATCGAGGTGGCCCGCGGCCGCTTCGCCGAGATGACCGCCCTGGACGGCGAGGTGCGCACGCTCGAGGAGCGGCTGGAGACCCGCAAGGTGGTCGAGCAGGCCAAGGGCAAGCTGATGGCCGACCAGGGGATGACCGAGGCCGAGGCGTTCCGGTGGATCCAACGGACGGCCATGAACGAGCGCACGTCGATGAAGGCCCTCGCCCAGCGCATCCTGCAGCCGCAGGCCGCTGCGGACCCGACGACGGGCAGTTGACGCCCGCGGTGTGACCCCGGTCGCGCGCCCGACACGGTGTGTGACGAGCCGGGAGCCAGCAGGTCACGACCTGGTCACGGTCCGGGCGACCCCTGCTCCACCCCCGGATCCGGCAGCTACCTTCCCCCCACTGACCGGTCGCCCGCCTGGGCGGACGGCTGCACGACCGACCACAGTGGGAGTTGTTTGATGCGCACAGGGATCCTCGCGCGCAATGCCGCCGTCGCGGCCGCGGCCCTCCTCGTCCTGACCGCGTGTGGCGGCGGGGGCGACGACAGCGGCGGCGGTGGTGACTCCGCAGCCGGCGGAGGCGGCGGCGAGCGCAACGTCAACGTCTACGGCACCGACGGCAACATGGGCAACGCGCTGGGCGAGTCCTTCAGCCAGCAGGGCTCCCTGGCAGGCATGAAGGGCACCACGCCGCTGACCGACCTGGGCGCCGACTTCCAGGACCGGCTGCGTGAGATCGACCCGAACCTGCAGGACTTCAACTACGCCGGCGAGACCTACGACGCGGTCGTCGTCACGGCGCTCGCCGCGCAGGCGGCCGGCACCAACGACGCCAACGTCTTCAAGGAGTTGGTCAACGGGATCACCTTCGGCGGCGAGAAGTGCACCGACTTCGCGGCCTGCCTGGAGATCATCAACAACGGCGGGAACGTCGACTACGACGGCATCTCCGGTCCGCTGAGCTTCACCGATGCCGGTGAGCCGGCGCAGGCCAGCTTCGGCATCCTCCAGTTCGGGGAGGACAACAAGCTCGACCAGGACGCCACCGAGTACGTCATCGCCGGCGACGAGAACAACGCCAGCACCGACGAGGGCCCGGCCTACGCCCCGGCCGGTGCCACCGGCGAGCCGCTGGTGATCGGCACCCTGCTGCCGCTGACCGGCAACCTCGCCTTCCTCGGCCCGCCCGAGGTCGCCGGCGCCCGCCTGGCGGTCAACGACATCAACGCCGCAGGCGGTGTGCTGGGCCAGCCGGTCCAGCTCATCGAGGGTGACTCCGGTGACGCCTCGACCGACACCGCGACCCAGACGGTCGACCGCCTGCTGCAGGGCGGCGCCAACGCCATCATCGGCGCGGCGTCCTCGGGCGTGAGCCTGACCGTCATCGACCGGATCACCGGTTCCGGCGTCGTCCAGTTCTCGCCGGCGAACACCTCCGACCAGTTCACCGACTACAACGACAACGGGCTGTACTTCCGCACCGCGCCCCCGGACACGCTGCAGGCCCGGGCCCTGTCCGACCTGATCATCAACGACGGCAACAACACCGTCGGGATCATGGCGCTCAACGACCCGTACGGCACCGGTCTGATGGAGAACACCCGGCAGAACCTGATCGCCGCGGGCCTGGCCGAGGACAGCATCCAGACGCTGACCTACGACCCGCAGGCGGCGAACTACGACGCCGAGATCCAGCAGATGGTGGACTTCGCCCCCGACGCCGTCGTGGTGATCGGCTTCGAGGAGTCCGCACGCATCATCGAGGGTCTCAACTCGCAGGGCATCGGCCCGCAGCGTTGATCCCCGCAGGCGTCCACCACGGCGCCTGACCGACCGGCCCGGTGGCCCGGCACCCCCCGGGGGTGCCGGGCCACCGGTGTGTCCGGGCCCGGGTCAGTGCTGCACGTGCTGACCCGGCGGGCGCCAGTCGGCCGGCCGGCCGGTCCGGTTGGAGAACTCGACCGACCAGCGCCACCAGCTGCGGTCCCCGGCGTGCTCCCAGGAGGTCAGGATGCCGACCTCGCCGCCGGGCAGCAGGACCGGCAGACCGTACAGCTCCGGCCCGGGCCAGACCTCGCGGCGGCGGACCTGCCCGCCGTCGAGCTCGAGCAGGGTGACGGGGGAGTAGTCGCCGTCCCGGTCGGCGTCCTCGCGCAGCACCAGCGTGCCGTCGTCCGCCCGCACCTCCAGCTGCAGGTGGGCGGGCGCCGCGTGCACCAGCACGCGGGAGAAGTTCCCCGCCGTCGTGCAGCGGGCGAACTCCAGGCCGTTCATCCCGCCGTCGCGGGACCGCAGCTCCCAGGTCCAGTTCATGACCGTTGCCTACCCAGCACGACGGCGCCGGCCCCCGCGAGCGGCCCCGTCCAGGGCCCCGCCCTGAGCTTGCGAAGGGTGGGGAGGACGGGGTCCTTCCACGGCGCCGTCGTACGGGCCGGGGAGGACGGTGGCCCCGTCGCGGCCCCGTCCCGAGGCTCGCCGCGAGCTCGCGAGTGGCGAGGAGGACGGGGTCCTTCGACGAGGCGTGGGG
>DATIMX010000338.1:0-1752 GCA_035474935.1 Geodermatophilus sp.
TGGGGCTGGGCGTCGTCGTCGAGACCGGCGCCCGCTACCTGCTCGACCCGCGGGTGAAGCACGAGCCGACGCTGGTCACCCCGGACGCCGAGGGCCGGGAACGGCGGCTGGCCTACCTGCGGCTGGCCTGCGACCTGGCCGAGGTGCTGGGCGCCGAGGCGGTCAGCTTCTGGGCCGGCGTGCCGCGGCCGGGAGTGGACCGGGACGAGGCGTGGGGCTGGCTGGTCGACGGCGTGCGCGCACTGGTCGACAGCTCCGGCGGGCGGGGCTTCGCCCTGGCCGTCGAGCCCGAGCCCGGGATGCTGGTCGAGGACTGCGACGGCTGGGCCCGGCTGGCCGAGGCGGCGCCGGGGATCACGCTGGCGCTCGACACCGGCCACTGCGTCGTCGCCGGGGCGTACGAGCCGCAGGAGGCGGTCGCCGCGTTCGCCCCGCACCTGGGCACCGTCGCCGTCGAGGGCATGCGCCGCGGCGTGCACGACCACCTGCCCCTCGACGAGGGGGACGTCGACCTGCCCGCCGTGCTGCGGGCGCTGCGGGAGGTGGGCTACGGGCGACTGGTCACCCTCGAGCTCTCCCGCGACGGACACCGCGCACACCAGATGGTGCCGCGCGCGATCGCGACACTGAGGGAGGCCGAGCAGGCGTGAGGATCTGCTTCGTCAGCCGCCGCTACTGGCCGGCGGTCAGCGGGATGAGCGTCTACGCGGAGAACCTGCTGCGCGAGCTGGCGGCCCTGGGCCACGAGGTCACGCTGGTCAGCCAGTACCGCGACGACGAGGCGGGCACCCGCGTCTACGGCGGCGGCCCCCCTCCGCCCGACCGGGTCCCGGCCGGCGTCGAGGTGGTCGCGCTGCCCAGCCGCGGCGAGACCGTCGTCCCCGCCGACTGGGAGGGCGACATCGACGAGATCGTGCGCACCGTCCTCGGCCTGCACGCCGAGCGGCCCTTCGACGTCCTGCACGCCCAGTACGGCTACCCGCCGGGTCTGGCGGTGCTGGCCGCCGCCCGCGAGACCGGGTTGCCGGCCGTGGTGAGCATCCAGGGCGGCGACGGCCACTGGGTGGGCACCTGCTGCACCACCCACGCCGAGGCGATGCGCACGGTGGTGGACGCCTCGAGCGCGGTGCTGATCGGCAGTGCCAGCTTCCGCGACGAGGTGGTCGGCAACCTCGGCAGCGACCCGGCGCGGTTCACGATCGTCCCGGGGGCCACCGACACCCGGCGGTTCACCCCGGCGGAGCGGCCGCTGGGCGCGCTGCGCGAGCCGCCGGTGCTGCTCTTCCACGGCCGGGTGGACCGGCGCAAGGGCGTGCTCGACCTGCTCGAGGCGCTGCCCGACGGCGTCCGCCTGGTGGTCTCCGGCATCGGCCCGGACCTCGACGAGGCGAGGGCCCGCGCCGACGAGCGGACGACGTTCCTGGGCTACGTCCCGCCCGACGAGGCGCCGGAGGTCTACCGCTCGGCGGACGTGTTCGTCAGCCCCACCTACAGCGAGGGGTTCAGCAACACGCTGCTCGAGGCGATGGCCAGCGGGCTGCCGACGGTGAGCACCGACAGCGTCGGCGTCGTCGACTGCCTGCGGCACGAGGAGAACGGGCTGCTGCACACCCCCGGGGACGTCGCGGGACTGCGGGCCGCGCTGACCCGCCTGCTGGACGACGGCGCGCTGCGCACCCGGCTGGCGACGACGGCGCTCGAGGAGGTGCGGCGGCTCTACTCCTGGCCGGTGCTGGCGGCCTCGATCGACAC
>DATIMX010000339.1:0-15377 GCA_035474935.1 Geodermatophilus sp.
CAGCGGGACCGCCACGCCGGCCAGCAGCGTCGACAGCGGGATCGCCGCCTGCTTGAGGCCGTAGGCGAGGCCTTGCCGCCCGGCGGACACCGAGCGCGCGATGAGGTCGTTGCTCGCCGGCTGCCCGATGCCGTTGCCCCACCCGGCGACGACGAGCGCGGCGACGAGGACGGCGGTGTCGCGAGCGGCCAGCGCGATGACGAGCATCGTGAGCGCCGCGGTGAGCCCGGAGAGCCGCACGACCCGGACGGTGCCCAGCTTCCGCACCAGCGTCCCGGCGGAGAGGGCCGACACCGCCGAGGTGGCGAAGAACGCGGCGACCAGCACGCCGAGCAGGGACGGGCCGACGCCGAGGTCGGCGCGCACCTGCACCCAGAGCACGCCGACGAGGTAGGCCGGGAGCACGCCCGCGGTGGTCACCGTGACCGCCGCGGTCGCCGCGCGGCCCGGGCCCGCGGGGCGCCCCCGGCCGCGACTCACGAGGCCCGGCTCACGGCCGGTCGTCCTCGGCGAGCAGCACGCCGACGAGGTGCTCGGCGATCGCCAGCGACGAGGTGGCGGCGGGGGAGGGCGCGTTGCGCACGGCCACCACGGCGCCCCGCCGGGTGATGCGGAAGTCGTCGACCAGGCTGCCGTCGGATTCCAGCGCCTGCGCCCGGATCCCCGCGGCCGCCGGCACCATGTCGTCGGCGGTCAGCTCGGGCACGTAGCGGCGGGCGGCGGCGGTGTAGGCCTTCTTGGACAGCGACCCGCGCATCTCGGCCAGGCCGGTGCGCCAGTGCTGCCTGGCGAAGCGCCGGAAGCCGGGGAAGCGGGCGATCGCCGCCAGCTCGGCGGGGGAGACGTCGCGCCACCGGTAGCCCTCGCGGGCCAGCGCCAGGACGGCGTTGGGGCCGACCAGCACCTCGCCGTCGAACCGCGGGGTCAGGTGCACCCCGAGGAACGGGTACCGCGGGTCGGGCACCGGGTAGACCAGGCCGTTGACCAGCGACCGCTTCCCGGGCGTGAGCGCGTAGTACTCGCCGCGGAAGGGGACGATCCGCGGGGCGTCGTCGTCCCCGGCCAGGCGGGCCAGCCGGTCGACGTGCAGACCCGCGCACAGCACCACCCGGTCGGCGACGACCTCCTCACCGGACGTGCCGGCGACGACGACCTCCCCGCCGGCGGACCGGAACGCGGCCACCTCGAAGCCGGTGCGGACCGTCGCGCCGGCGGCGCGGGCGTCGGCGGCGAGCTGCTCGGTGACCGACACGTAGTCGACGATCGCGGTGGTCGGCGAGTGCAGCGCGGCGATGCCGGTGACGTGCGGCTCGAGCTCGCGCAGCTCCGCCCGGTCGATCACCCGGACGCCGGGGACGCCGTTGGCGCGGGCCCGCTCGGCGATGGCGCCCAGCCGCTGCTCCTCGGCGCCGTCGAGCGCCACGAGCACCTTGCCGATCTCGTCGTAGGGCAGCCCGTGCTCGGCGCAGAACTCCTTGAGCAGGGCGACCCCGCGGCGGCACAGCGTCGCCTTGAGCGAGCCGGGCTCGTAGTACAGGCCGGCGTGCACCACCCCGCTGTTGCGGCCGGTCTGGTGGGCGGCGAGCCGGTCCTCCTTCTCCAGGACCGTCACCTCGGCGTCGGGCCGCTCGGCGAGCAGTCGCCGGGCCACCGCCGTCCCGATGATCCCGCCTCCGACCACGGCGTATCGCTGGACCGGCATCGTCCTCCGTCCTCCGGGTGCCCCGCGTCGCTGCGGGGCAGGGGTGGGGGACCCGGCCGGCGACCGGCGGCTACGGTGACCGCTGTGATCTCCGTCGCGTCTCCGGCCCGAGGCCGTCGTCCCCGTCCGCAGGGTAGTTCCCGGTGACCGCGCTCACGGGTGTGCTGCCGATCACACTGACGCCGTTCACCGACGACGGTGAGGTCGACGAGGGCAGCATCGACAGCCTCGTCGAGGACTACCTCGGCGCGGGGGCGCACGGCCTGACCATCCTCGGGATCATGGGCGAGGCCGCCAAGCTGCTCGACCAGGAGCGCGAGCGGGTGCTGCGCCGCTACCTGCGGGCCGCCGCCGGCCGGGTGCCGGTCGTCGCCGGGGTCTCGGCGCGGGCCACCAGGATGGCGCTGGACTACGCCCGCCGCGCCGAGGACGCCGGCGCCGCGGCCGTCATGCTCGCCCCGCCGGACAACACCCGGAACCTCGACCTGGTCTTCGAGCACTTCCGGCTGGTCGCCGAGGCGGTGTCGGTACCGGTCGTGGTGCAGGACGAGCCGGTGAACACCGGGGTCGTCATGCCGGCGCCGTTCCTCGTCCGGCTGCTCGACGAGATCGAGGGGTGCCGCTACCTCAAGCTCGAGGAGACGCCGACGCTGCCCAAGATCACCGCCGTGAAGCAGCGCGCCAAGGAGCCGGTGGGCGTCTTCGGCGGGCTCGGCGGGCTCTACCTGTACGAGGAGCTGCTCCGCGGCGCGGACGGCATCATGACCGGCTTCGGCTTCCCGCAGGTGCTGGTCGGCACCTACGAGCGGTTCGTCGCCGGCGACCGGGCCGGTGCGCAGGAGTTCTTCTTCCGGTACCTGCCGCTGATCCGCTACGAGGCCCAGCTCGGCGTCGGCGGGGTGACCATCCGCAAGCAGGTCTTCGCCCGCCGCGGCGCGATCACCTCGCCGCACGCCCGCTTCCCGGCCCCGCCGGTCGACGAGCTGACCCTCGCCGAGCTCGACGACCTCATCGCCGCCGTCGGCCTGTAGCCCGTAGCCCCACCCACACCGCTCCGGCGGCGCGCTGCCGCGCGTCCGGGGCCCGCCTGCGAGAGGACACGCCCGTGCGACTGACGACGCTGCGACTGGACGGCGCGGAGCCGGGGGCGCTGGTGCGCCCCGGCGGCGCCGTGCCGCTGCCCGCGCTCAACGAGCGCCTGCGCACCGACTGGCCGGAGACGGTGCAGGAGCTCCTCGAGCGCGGCCGGGTCGAGGAGCTGCGCGACTGGGTGGCCGGCCTGGACGCCGCCCGGCTCGACGAGCTCGCGCTGCCACAGGAGCAGCTGGCGTACGCGCCGCTCTACCGCCGGCCGCGCAAGATCTGGGGCATCGGGCTGAACTACGTCGAGCACGCCGCGGACCTCTCGGAGAAGGCGCCCTCGACCGAGCCGGCCAGCTTCCTCAAGCCCGACACCGCGATCATCGGCCCCGGCGACCCGATCCGGATCCCGCCGCAGTCGCAGCGCACCACCGCCGAGGGCGAGCTCGGCGTCGTCATCGGCCGCGAGTGCAAGGACGTCGACGAGGCCGACGCCCCCTCGGTGGTCGCCGGCTTCACCACGATCGTCGACATGACCGCCGAGGACATCCTCGAGAAGAACCCCCGCTACCTCACCCGCTCGAAGAGCTTCGACACCTTCTTCAGCTTCGGGCCGGAGCTGGTGACCGTCGACGAGGTGGACGACGTCGACGCGCTCGAGGTCGCGACGATCCACAACGGGCAGGTGCACCGCCGCAACGTCGTCTCCAACATGACCTTCCGGCCGTGGTGGCTCGTCGCCTTCCACTCGCGGGTCATGACCCTGCTGCCCGGCGACGTCATCTCGACCGGCACGCCGGGAGCGGTGCACATCCGCTCCGGCGACACCGCCGGCGTGCAGATCACCGGTTTCCGCGAGCTCACCAACCCCGTGGCCTGAGGGCCCCCGATCCGACGGAGCGCATCCCGATGGACCTCGAACTGACCGGGCGGGTCGCCCTGGTCACCGCCGCCTCCAAGGGCCTGGGCCGCGCCACCGCGACCCGGCTGGCCGCCGAGGGCGCGCGCGTGATGATCTCCAGTCGCGGCGCCGACCAGCTGGCGCGGACCGCGCAGGAGATCGCCGACGCCACCGGCGCGCAGGTCGAGCACTGCCCGGCCGACGTCGCCGACGCCGCCGACCTCGACCGGCTGCTGCGCGAGACGCAGGAGCGGCTCGGCGGCATCGACGTCCTGGTGAACAACGCCGGCGGGCCGCCGCCGGGCGGCTTCGACGCCCTCGACGACGCCACGTGGCAGCAGGCCTTCGAGCTGAACCTGCTCTCCACCGTGCGGCTCTTCCGCGGCGTGCTGCCGCACATGCGCGAGCAGGGCTGGGGCCGGATCGTCACGGTGGCGTCCTCGTCGATCAAGCAGCCGATCGACAACCTCACGCTGTCCAACACCTTCCGGGTGGGGTTGCTCGGGCTGGCCAAGAGCGTCGCCCTGGAGGTGGCTCCCGACGGCGTCCTGGTCAACACGATCGGACCGGGCCGGATCGCCACCGACCGCGTCGCCTCTCTCGACGCCGGGCGTGCCGAGAAGACCGGCCAGTCGGTCGAGGAGGTCCGCGCGCAGAGCGAGAAGGGCATCCCGCTGGGCCGCTACGGGACCGCCGAGGAGTTCGGCAAGGTGGCGGCGTTCCTCGCCTCCGGCGCCAACACCTACGTCACCGGCCAGAACTTCCTGGTCGACGGCGGCATGGTCCGGGCCATCTGATGCGCCTCGTCCGCTATACCCCGCCCGGTGGTGGTCCGGCGTCGTACGGCCTGGTGGAGGGGGACGGCGGCGACGCCGTCGTCGTCCGCCTCGACGGCGCCCCGTTCGACGGCGCCCGGACGACGGGGGAGCGCACCCCGCTCGCCGACGTGCGGCTGCTGGCCCCCGTCGAGCCGAGCAAGGTGCTGTGCCTCGGCCGCAACTACGCCGAGCACGCCAAGGAGCTGGGCAACGAGGTGCCGGAGATCCCGGTCGTGTTCGCCAAGTTCTCCACGTCGGTCGTCGGGCCGGACGCCGAGGTGCCCTATCCGCCGGACACCGAGAACCTGCACTTCGAGGGCGAGCTGGCGGTCGTCATCGGCCGCGAGTGCACGCGGGTGCCGGCCGAGGAGGTGGCCGACGTCGTCCTCGGTTACACGGTCGCCAACGACCTGACGCTGCGGGACATGCAGCGCGCCGAGAAGCAGTGGACCCGCGCGAAGGGCTTCGACCGGTCCTGCCCGCTGGGGCCGTGGGTGGAAAGCGACGTCGACCCGTCGGCGCTGTCGCTGCGGACGACGGTGAACGGCGAGGTGCGCCAGGACGGCACGACCGCGGACATGCTGCTCGACGTCGCGGCGTGCGTGTCCTGGGTCAGCCAGACGATCACCCTGCTGCCCGGGGACGTCGTCCTGACCGGCACCCCGGCGGGCGTCGGGCCGCTGCAGGCCGGCGACGAGGTGACGGTGAGCATCGAGCGCATCGGGTCGCTGTCCACCCGCATCGTCGCGGGGTGAGTCGGCCCGAGTGACCCCCCGGAGACTCGACCCCTGCTTCCCCCTGTAAGCAGGGGTCGACTCTCCGGGGAACAGGTCGGATCGTCCAGGAGTGGTGCCCCCGGCATCCTCTCCCCCTGCCCCGCATGGTGGGCAGGGGAAGAGCGTCGGCAGGACAGGTCGGTGCGGCTCGGTCAGGTACGCACCGGGAGACCCAGCGCCTGGGCCCACAACCGGGTCAGCGTGGCGACGAGCCGCTCCTCCTCGAAGTCGCCGTCGAGCACCAGCCAGTAGTGCACCGCGCCGTTGACCATGGCGACCAGCGCGTGGGCGGCGTACTCGGCGTCGAGGTCGGCAGCGACGAGGCCGTCGCGCTGCAGCTGCTCGATGCTGTGCCGGACGCGGCCGACGTTGCGCTCCCGCGCCGCCTGCCGCTGCGCGCGGACCTCCGGGTCGAAGGTGGTCACCTGCTCGAAGAGCGCCATGAGCGCGGTGTTCTGCCGGTACATGGCGACGAACCGGCGGTTGGCCTGGTCGATGCGGTGCACCGCCACCTCGGCCGGGGAGCCGTCCGGCGGACCGGCCTCGCCGCGGGTCGCCATCGAGGCGTAGAGGTCGTCCATCGTCTCGGCCACCAGCGCCCGGAAGACGGCGGTCTTGGAGCCGAAGTACGTGTAGAAGCTGCCGTGCGCGACGCCGGCCGCCGCCGAGATGTCGGTGACGCGGGCCGCCAGGAAGCCGTCGCGCTCGAACACCTCGCGGGCCGCGGCGAGCAGCCGGGCCCGCATCCGGCGGCCGCGCTCGGTGGTCGGCAGGGCCGGTGGCCCGGTCGTCCCGGCGTCGCCGGCGGTCGGGTCGGCAGCGGGCACGCGCACCTCCGGCGGCACTCGTTGACATTGACGTCGACGTCAACTTAGCTGCGATCAGCCCACCTGTCGTCCTCCCGAGGAGGCGCTCCGCCGATGACCGCGCCGACGCCGCACCCGCACGACGACGGGCTGCAGGCGCTGCTGCGGCCGCGCGGGATCGCGCTGCTCGGCATCTCGGGCCGGTCGGAGAACATCATGTCCCGCCCGCTGCGCTACCTGGTCGAGCACGGCTACGAGGGCGGCGTCTACCCGGTCAACCCGAACCACTCCGAGCTCCTGGGCCGGCGCTGCTACCCGACGCTGGCCGACGTCTCGGGCCCGGTCGACCTGGTGCTCGTGCTCGTCGCCGCCGACCGGGTCGAGGACGCGATCCGGCAGGCCGCCGCGGTCGGCGCACGGGCGGCGGTCGTCTACGCCTCCGGGTTCGCCGAGGTCGGTCCCGAGGGGGTGGCGCTGCAGCAGCGGCTGGCCGCGGTGGCGCGGGAGACCGGCGTCCGCGTCGTCGGGCCGAACTGCCAGGGCTTCCTCTACGCGCCCACCGGCGTGGTGGCCACCTTCACCGCTGCCGCCGACCGGCCGCTGACCTCCGGCAGCGGCGTCGCCTACGTCGGGCAGAGCGGTGCGGTCGGCGGTTCGGTGCTCGACCTCGCCACCGACATGGGGCTGGGCCTGGCGGCGTGGTTCAGCACCGGCAACCAGGCCGACCTCGACCTGACCGAGGTCTCGCTGCACCTGCTGGCCGACCCGACGGTGCGGGTGCTGATGCTCTACGTGGAGGCCACCGGCGACGGCGCGGCCTACGCCGAGCTGGCCCGCCGCGCGCAGCAGGCCGGCAAGCACCTGGTCGTGCTGCGCTCGGGGCGCTCCAGTGCCGGGCGTCGTGCGGTGGCCAGCCACACCGGCTCGATGCTCGGTGACGACGTCGCCTTCGTGCTCACCTCCCGGCGGTACGGCGTGGTGCTGGTCGACGACATCGACGAGCTGCTCGCCGCCGCCGCGGTGCTGGCCGCCGGGAAGCCGGCGGAGGGGCCGCGGGTCGCCGTCGTCACCACCTCCGGCGGGGCCGGCAGCCTGGCCGCCGACCAGTGCGAGGACGTCGGACTGCAGCTGCCCGAGCTGTCGGCGGCGACCCAGGCGCGGCTGCGCCCGCTGATCCCGCCCTTCGGCGCGCTGGCCAACCCGGTGGACGTCACCGCGCAGCTGTTCAACCGGGGCGCGCACGCCTTCGGCGACGTCTGCCGGATCATCGCCGAGGACGACGCGGTGGACGTCGTCGCCGTCCTCGTGACCATGGTCGTCGGGGACGCCGGCGCCCGGCTGGCCGAGGACCTCGTCGCCACGGCCGCCAAGCTGTCCTGCCCGCTGCTGGTCGGCTGGATCGCCGGCCAGGAGCTGACCGTCGAGGGCCGCCGGGTGTTCCGCGAGGCCGGCGTCCCGGTGTTCGGCTCGGTCGGCGACCTGGCCCGGGTCGCCGCGCGCCTGGCCCCGCCGCGGCACCGCGGCACCCCGCCGGCGCTGCCGCCGGTGCCCGAGGTCCCGGCCGCGGAGGTGCGCGCGCTGCTCGAGGCCCCGGTGGTGGACGGCGCCGCGCTGCTGCAGGCGATCGGCATCGCGCAGCCGTCGTCCACGCTGGTGACCACACCGGAGGCGGCCCGCACGGCGGTCGCGGCGCTGCCCGGCCCGGGCGTGCTCAAGCTCGCCGCCGCGGACCTGGCGCACAAGAGCGAGGTCGGCGGGGTGCGGGTGGGCGTGGGTCCGGACGCGGCCCCCACCGTCTTCACCGAGCTGCTCGACGCCGCGCGGGCGCACCACGTCCCCGGGGTCGAGGGCGTGCTGGTCCAGGAGCTGGTCCCGCCGGGCACCGAGCTGATCCTCGCGGCGACCGCCGGGCGCGACGGGTTCCCGCCCGTGGTGACCGTCGGCCTCGGGGGAGTGACCACCGAGCTCTACCGCGACCTCGCCTCGGCGCTGGCGCCGGTGACGCCGGAGGAGGCGTGGGCGATGCTGCGCAGCCTGCGCGCCTGGCCGCTGCTGGCCGGCTTCCGCGGCGCCGAGCCCGCCGACGTGCCGGCCGCGGTCGACGCCGTCGTCCGGCTGGCGCAGGCCGCGCTGGCCGCGGGCGACCGGCTGGCCGAGTTCGAGGTCAACCCGCTCATCGTGGCGCCGCGCGGGCGGGGCGCCACCGCCGTCGACGTCCTGGTCCGCACCACCGGCTCGCGGGAACCGGTGGGCGAGTAGGCATCCTCAGCGGCACACCCCGGACCCCAGCAGAGAGGCAGGACACCCCCCGTGGGACAGATCCAGTTGGAGCGGCACGGCGGCGTCGCCGTGCTCACGGTCGACTCGCCCGAGGTCAAGAACGGGCTCACCCCGGAGATGGGGCTGCAGCTGTCGGAGCTGTGCGACGAGGTGGACGCCGACCCGGCGATCGGTGCGGCCGTCGTCCGCGGAGCCGGCGGCACGTTCTGCTCCGGCGCCGACCGGCGGCGTTGGACGCCGGGCAGCGACCAGGCCGAGGACAAGACCTACAAGGAGCTCGGCGCGGTCTACACCGCCTTCCGCCGCGTGGGCACACTGCAGGTGCCGACGATCGCCGCCGTCCGCGGCGCTGCGGTCGGCGCGGGGATCAACCTCGCGCTCTCCACCGACCTGCGCATCGTGTCCGAGAGCGCCCGGCTGCTGGCCGGCTTCCTGCGCATCGGCCTGCACCCCGGCGGCGGCTACTTCACGATCAGCTCCCGGACGGCGGGCCGCGAGGCCACCGCCGCGATGGGCCTGTTCAGCGAGGAGATCGACGGCGTGCGCGCCGCGGAGATCGGCCTGGCCTGGAAGGCGGTGCCCGACGACCAGGTCGAGGACCTCGCCCTCGAGCTCGCCGGCCGCGCGGCCAAGGACCCGGAGCTGGCCCGGGAGGCGACCCGCTCCTTCCGCACCGAGGCCGGCCCGCCCGGGATCGGCTGGGAGGCCGCCCTGCACTTCGAGCGGGCCACCCAGATGTGGTCCCAGCGGCGGCGCGAGACCGCCTGACCCGACCCCCCGCCGGGCCGGCGACGGCGCCGGCCCGGCGGGGCCCACCCCAGGAGGCACGCCGTGCAGTTCGCCCCCACCGCGCTCAGCCCCGCCGAGGAGGCGCTGCGCACCGAGGTGCGCGCGTTCCTCGCCGCCGCGCTGCCCGCGGGCTCCCGGCCCGCGCTCGGCTTCGCCGGCCGGCACGACCCGGCGTTCTCCCGCACGCTGGCCGAGCGCGGCTGGGTCGGCATGGCGATCCCGCCGGAGTACGGCGGGCACGGGCGCAGCGCCGTCGACCGCTTCGTCGTGGCCGAGGAGCTGCTCGCCGCCGGGGCGCCCATCGGGGCGCACTTCGTCGCCGACCGGCAGACCGCGCCGGCGCTGCTGCACTTCGGCACCGAGGAGCAGCGGCGGCGGTTCCTGCCCGGCATCGCGGCGGGGGAGGTCTACTTCTCCCTCGGCATGAGCGAGCCGGACTCCGGGTCCGACCTCGCCTCGGTGCGGACCCGCGCCACCCGGGTCGAGGGCGGCTGGACGGTCACCGGCACCAAGGTCTGGACCAGCGAGGCCCACCGCAACCACTTCTTCGCCGTCCTCTGCCGGACCGCGCCGATGGAGGAGGGCCGCAAGCACGCCGGCCTGTCCCAGCTGATCGTCGACCTGTCCGCGCCGGGGGTGCGCATCTCACCGATCCCGTACCTCGACGGCAGCCACCACTTCAACGAGGTGGCGCTGGAGGAGGTGTTCGTCCCCGACGACATGGTGCTCGGCGAGCTCGGCAGCGGCTGGCAGCAGGTGACCAGCGAGCTGGCCTACGAGCGCAGCGGCCCCGACCGCTGGCTGTCGACCTTCCCGGTGCTGCGCGAGTGGCTGCGCGAGCGCCCGGCCGTCTCCGACGAGGAGGCCGCCGTCCTCGGCCGGCTGGCCGCCCGGGCCCGGGCCATCCGGCACCTGTCGCTGTCGGTCGCCCGCCTGCTCGACGCCGGGGCGGCGCCCGCGGTCGAGGCCGCGCTGGTCAAGGAGGTCGGCACCCGCTTCGAGCAGGACCTCGTCGAGGCCCTGCGGGACGCCGCCGAGACCGAGCTCGACCAGGGCTCCGGCTCGCTGTTCCGGTCGCTGCTCGCCGAGGCGGTGCTGACCTCGCCGTCGTACACGCTGCGCGGCGGCACCACCGAGGTCCTCCGCTCCGTCGCCGCGAAAGGACTGGCCGCATGAGCGACGACCGCACGATGCTCACCGAGGTCGCGACCGGCCTGTTCCGCGACCTGTGCACACCCGAGGACGTCGTCGCCGCGGAGGCGACCGGCTGGAGCGAGCGGCTCTGGGACGCGCTGGCCGAGTCCGGCTTCCCGTTCGTGTCGGTGCCCGAGGAGGCCGGCGGCTCCGGCGGGGACGTCGCCGACGCCTGCGCGCTGCTGACCGTCGCCGGCCGGTTCGCCGCCCCGGTGCCGCTCGCCGAGACCGGGCTGCTCGCCGGCTGGGCGCTGGCCGCCGCCGGGCTCGAGCTGCCCGAGGGGCCGCTGTCGGTGGCGGTCGGCCGGCCCGAGGACACCGTCCGGCTCACCGGCCGGCGCCTCTCCGCGCGGCTGTCCCGGGTGCCGTGGGGCGGGCGCAGCACCCGGGTGGTCACCTTCGCCGAGAGCGGCGGGCGGTGCGTCGTCGTCTCGGCGCCCACTGCGGCCGCGAGCGTCACGCCCGGCCGCAACCTCGCCGCCGAGCCGCGCGACACCCTCGTGTGGGACGACGTCGAGCTGCCCGAGGACGCGGTGGCGCCGGCGCCGGACGGGGTGGACCCCGCGGCGCTGCGGCTGCGCGGGGCGCTGGCCCGCTCGGCGCAGATCGCCGGCGCGCTGGCCCGCGTGACCGAGCTGAGCGTGCGCTACACCGGCGAGCGCCAGCAGTTCGGCCGGCCGATCGCCCGCTTCCAGGCGGTGCAGGCGCACCTGGTGACGATCGCGGAGGAGACCGAGCTGGCCGGGCTGGCCGCGCAGGTCGCCGCGCTGAACGCCCGGCCGGACCCCTCGTTCGACGACGTCGCCGCGGCCAAGGCGGCGGCCGGCGAGGCGGCGACGGTCGCCGCCCGGGCCGCCCACCAGGCGCACGGCGCGATCGGCATGACCAAGGAGTACGAGCTCGGCCAGCTCACCCGGCGGCTGTGGTCGTGGCGCGACGAGTTCGGCGGCGAAAGGTACTGGAGCCGGGAGCTGGGCCGCCGGCTGGCCGCCGATGGCGCCGACGCGCTGTGGCCGAGCATCTCGACCGGGCTGGTGGAGGCATGAGCACCGACTGGGACGTCGCCGTCGTCGGCGCCGGCACCGCGGGTCTGGTCGCCGCCCGGGTCGCCGCCGAGCGCGGTCTGCGCGTCGTGGTCTACGAGCGGATGAGCCCCGGTGGGCAGCTGGTGAACCTGACCGCGCTGCACGACCACCCCGGCGGGACCGGACCCGAGCTGATGTCACGGCTGACCGCCGCGGCCGAGGACGCCGGCGTCCGGATCGCCTACGCCGAGGTGACCCGGGTGCACCCCGGGACGCCGGCCCGGCTGGCGACCGGCGACGGCGAGGTGACCGCCGGCGCGGTGATCGTCGCGGCCGGGCTGTCCGCCGGGCGGCTCGGGCTGCCGGGGGAGTCGTCGCTCGTCGGGCGTGGCATCTCGACCTGCGCCGGGTGCGACGGGCCGCTGTTCCGCGGCCGCCCGGTCGCCGTGGTCGGCGACGACGAGTGGACGGCGGAGGAGGCGCTCGAACTGGCCGGCTCCGCGTCGGCGGTGACCGTGCTGGTGCCGGGGGAGCCGCGGTGGTCGGCGGCGCGGGCGGCGCGGCTGGCGGCCGACGAGCGGGTCGAGGTGGTGCCCGGCGCGACCGTGACCGCCCTGCGCGGCGAGGGCGTGCTCTCGGGGGTCGTCGTCCGCACCTCAAACGGGGAGCGGGAGCTGGCGGTCGCGGGGGTGTTCCCGTTCGTCGGGCGGCGCGGTCCGGAGGGCCTGGTGGCGGGGCTGGCCGCCGACGCGGAGGGCCGGCTGGTCCCGGGGGACGGCGTCCTCGTGGCCGGCGACGCGCGCGCCGGGGCGGAGCAGTCGCTGGCCGCCGCCGAGGCCGACGGTCGGACCGCCGGCGAGGCCGCGGTCGCGGCACTGGCGGCGGGCACGGGATCTCTGCGCATCGTGGACCCGACGTACGGCGTGCTGCCCGAGGACGACGCCGGGCCGCTGGAGGCCACGGGCAGCCGGGCGACGTGGACCGACGTCGCGCTGTTCACCAACTCCAAGCCGAACGCGACCGAGCTGCTGCGCGGGCTGGGCGCGCGGCTGCAGGCGCACTGGCAGCTGCCGGAGCTGGGCTTCGCGGCCAAGGACAGCGCCTCGGTCCCGGCCGACCCGGACCAGATCGACTGGCTGTCGCAGCGCTTCAAGATGGTGCTGGTGGCGGTCGGCGACTAGGGCTCGTGCTCGTCGTGGAGTCTCCACGACTCGGTGGAACTGGAGCGGCGCGGCGTCGTGGCACCCCTGGTGGTGACCGAGACGTTCCTGCCGCTGGTGCAGGCGCAGGCCCAGGCGCGCCGGGTGCAGCCGCGGCTCCTGGTGGTGCCGCACCCGGTGGGCGGGTTGAACGAGGCGGAGCTGGCCGGGCGGATCGAGGGCGCGGCGGCCGAGCTGCTGCGCATGGCCGACGAGGCGAGGGGTCTGTCGTGAGTGCCGTGCTGGACCTGCCCGGGGTCACCGAGGAGAGCTGGCAGGAGGAGGCCCACCGCCGCGGCTGGGGCGACGGCCTGCCGCTGGTGGCCCCGACGCCGGCGCGGGTGGCGGCCGCGCTGGCCGCGCTCGACGGCATCGACCTGGAGCTGGGGCCGCTGCCGCCGTCCGGGCTGGTGCCGACCCGCGAGAGCTTCGCCGCCAACGCCGTGATGGCCGGCTGCCGGCCGGCGGACCTGCCGGTGGTGCTCGCCGCCGTCCGCGCGCTGCAGGCGCCCGAGTACAACCTGCACGGCGTGCTGGCCACGACGCACCCGTGCGCGCCGATGGTCGTCGTGAACGGCCCGGTGCGCGCGGAGCTGGGCATCAACTCCGGCGCCAACTGCCTGGGCCAGGGCACCCGGGCCAACGCGGTCATCGGGCGGGCGGTGCAGCTGGTCACCACGCACGTCGGCGGGGCGCGGCCGGGTGTCATGGACCGGGCGACGCAGGGCGGGCCGGCGAAGTACACCTTCTGCTTCGGCGAGAACGAGGAGGAGAGCCCCTTCCCGCCGTTGTCGGTGCGCCGCGGCTTCGCGCCGGGGGAGTCGGTGGTGACGGTCGCGGCGACGGAGGGGCCGCACAACGTCAACGACCACGGCGGGACGACCGCCGAGGACCTGGTGCTCACCATCGCCGGGACCATGGCCCAGCCGGGGTCGAACAACGTGTACGTGAAGGGTCCGCACTTCCTGGTGCTGGGTCCGGAGCACGCGGCGACGTTCGCCCGCGACGGGTGGACGGCGGAGGCGGTCCGCGACGCGCTGTGGGAGCGGGCGCGGATCCCGGTGTCGAGGGTGTCGGAGGCCAACCAGCGGCAGTTCGAGGACTGGGGCGTGGTGCCCGACGGCGACGCGTACACGGTGAGCACCGGCCCGGAGATGCTGCACGTGCTCGTGGCCGGGGGAGCGGGGAAGCACTCGGCGTGGATCCCGTCGTTCGGGGCGACGGCGGCGGTGTCGCGCGCCGTGCCCTCCCGTCCGTGAAGCGTGCCCTCGCGTCCGTGAACCGTGCCTGACCGGCCGCTGGTGGGGCCGGACGCCGACCCCGCCGCGGTGGCGGCCGAGCTGCTCGCCGCCGGGCACGGCGACGGGCTGCCGGTGGTGCCGCCCACTGCCGACCGGCTCGCGGCGATGGTGGACGGCGTCGCCGCGCCGGACGCCGTCCTCGGGCAGGCGCCGCCGCTGTTCGGCGAGCTGACGGTGCGGGCGGTCGCCTGGTACGCGGTGCTGGCCGGGTGCCGGCCGGCCGAGCTGCCGGTCGTGGTGGCCGCGGTGCGGGCGGCGCTGGAGCCGCGGTTCAACCTGCTGGGCATCGCGACGACGACCGGGTCGCCCGCGGTGGCGGTGCTGGTGCACGGCCCGGTCGCGGCGCCCCTCGGGCTGACGCCGGCCGGCGGGCTGGGCCCGGGATCGCGGGCGAACGCCTGCGTCGGGCGGGCGGTGTCACTGGCGCTGGCCGGCATCGGCGGTGCCCGGGCCGGGCTGACCGACATGGCGACCATCGGCTGGCCGGGCAAGTACACGTGCTGCACCGCGTCGCTCCCGGGACCCTTCCCGCCCCCGGCGGACGGCGACGCGGTGACCGTCGTCGGGGCGAGCGGAGTGCTCGAGGTGCTGCCGGCGTCGGGATACCGGACGCCGGCCGAGGTCCTCGCGCCGGCCGCCGCGGCCCTGGCCGGGGTGGCGCTGGCCGCCGGCGACCCGGGCTGCTTCCGCGACGGCGAGCAGTTCCTGCTGCTGCCACCGGAGCCGGCGGGGTTCCTGCACGGCCACGGGTGGGGCCCGGAGGAGGTGTCGGGGTTCCTGTTCGCGGAGGGCAACGCGGTGCTCGCTGCCGGGGCCGCGCGGCTGGCCGGGGTGTCGTCCGCCTACGGGGCCGGCGACCTGCGGGTGGCGGCCTCGCCCGGCGACCTCCGGGTCGTGGCCACCGGCGGGCCGGGCGTCAAGATGGCGCTGCTGCCGACGTGGATGGGCGGCACCCGCTCGGTCACCGCCGCCGTTCGTCCGCTCTGACGCCGCTCAGGCCGCGAAGAGGACGCCGACGGCGTCGACCCCGGCGGCGACACCCCCGGCGACTCGGACGACGGGAGCTGACCCGCGGACGGCGGATCTCCCCTCCGCGAACCTCAGCCCCTGCCCCGCACTGTGGGCAGGGGGAGAAGCCGCGTCAGCCCCTGCCCCGCACTGTGGGCAGGGGGGAGGTCGCGTCAGGCAGTGCCCTCGGCGGCGATCAGGTCGGTGACCGCCTGCGGCCGGGTCGAGCAGTCGTCGCCGGAGGGAGGCTGGTCGCTGGCCAGGCCGGTCACCCCGGCGTCCTCGACCGGCTCGAACCCGAGGCGCTCGATGTGTCGCGGCACCCGCTTCTGCGCGTTGATCACGTGCGAACGGGAGAGCCAGCCCTGGCCGTCGGCGACGTCGAAGTCCAGGCCGCCGCCGGACGCGCGTTGCACGTGGCCGGGGGAGGGCAGCAGCCCGACGAGTTGCACGGCCTGGTCCACCGGCAGGTCCTGCGGCGGGCGGTCGAAGTAGTAC
>DATIMX010000340.1:0-2882 GCA_035474935.1 Geodermatophilus sp.
CGGTAGCAGTAGCCGGTCAGCTCCCGCCGGTGCTCGAGCAGTCGCGGGTCCAGTTCGTCGGTGAGCACGGTCGTCACAGGTCCTCCTCGGGCGCGGGCCGCGACAGCTCACCACAGGACACCGACGGAACGGGAGGTCCCGGCTACTGGTAGCTGATCAAGTTCGGGCGCGGCTCGACGGCGACCGTCTCCTCCGGGCTGAGCATCGGCCGGTCCTCGTCGTAGAAGTTCTTCCAGCCCCAGGCGACCTCGTCGGGCTCGGTCTGCCGCAGCGCCTGCCAGGTCGCCTGCTTGTCGCCCTGACCGCCCTGCCCGTCGGCGTGCACCATGAGCGCCAGCTCGTCGCGGGAGGTGTCCAGCCGGTCGCGGTCCGGGATCATGTCGACCCGGAACTGGTGCAGCAGCAGCAGCTTCTGCGGCAGGTCGCCCGCCCGCGTCAGGTCGGCCAGCCAGGTCACGACCCGGTTGACCTCGTCGATCGACACCGACCCGATCTGAGTCAGGTGCACCTCGCCCGGGCCGAGCCGCCACTCCGGGTCCAGCGCCAGCCCGACGTGCGGCAGCTCCAGCAGCGAGCGGTACTGCTCGGCCTGGGTGAGGAAGTCGGTGCGCCCGGGCTGCAGGTCGAGGACCACGTACATGCCCGCCTCGCCGGCCGCCTCGACCCAGGGCCGCAGCTCCTCGACCGGCAGCTCGGTGGAGTAGTTGCCGTCCGGCCCGGCCACCGAGGAGGCGACGGTGGCGATGACCTCGAAGGCGGGGACGACGGTGGCGTCCTGCACCAGCGGCTCGTAGTCGGCCGCGTGGGCCTGCGCCCGCTCGACCGAGGCCGGCAGGTCCTGCTCGCCCAGCACGCCGAGCGCGCCGGTGCCCGGGCTGCCGTAGAGGGCGACGAGGAAGTGCTGCGGGAAGAGCAGCTGGCCGCCGCCGGGCAGCTGCCGGCCGGTGGCGGCGGTCTCCAGCTTCCAGTCCAGCCCCTCCTCCGCGCCGAACCCGGCGCCCAGCGCCACCACGGTCCCGGGCTGCTGCTCGCCCAGCAGGTCGACCAGCTCGGCGGAGCCGCGCGGGTCGGGGGGGCTCAGCTGGACCCGGGCCCCGGCGGCCCGGGCGGTGGCCACGCCGGCCAGCGCCTCGGGGGCGCCGGTGGTCACGACGACGGTGTCCTCGAGCGGCTCGGCGCGCTCCACGGCCGGCAGCTCGCCGTCCCCCGCCTCGCTCCCGGCCGGCTCGCTGCCGGTGGGCTGCAGCGCGGTCGGCTGCTCGGGGTCCAGCTCGGCGACCGCGGCCACCGCGTCGTCGGCGTCCACCTGCTGCGCCTCGCCCAGCTCCAGCCCGGTGACCTCGGCGACGACGTCCGGGGCGGCGGGGACGGTGACCACCTCGGGGCCGCCCTCACCGCCGGCGCCGCCCTCGGCGGCCCCGACCGCGAGCACCGTCGTCGTGCCGAGGCGCTCCAGCTCGCCGCTCAGCGCGTCAGCGGCGCCGCCACCGACCGGCTCCAGCAGCAGCGGGACGCCGAGACCGGTGGCCGCCGAGGCGCCCAGCAGCGTGCCGGCCGCGTCGCCGTCGCGGGCGACGACGACGACGTCCGCGCTGTCGAACAGGGCCCGGCTGGCGGAGGCGGCCGAGGCGACGGGGTCCTCGTCGGCCACGAGGGTGAGGCGGGCGTCGGGCGCGGAGGTCGCCACGCCGGCGCCCTGCTCCGCCTCGTCGCCCGAGGCCGCGCCGCAGCCGCTGACCAGCAACGCCACGGTCACGGCGATGGGCACCGTCGGAGAGCGCACGGCTCCCTCCCCCGGCCGGGCGCACGGTCACGCGGGAGCGCGACGGCGGTGGCCGCGCCCGGCTCCCGGCGACCCTAACGACGCAACGGCCCTGGACAGCGGGCCTCCTCCGTCGCGAGCATCGCGACCGAGATGAGCCGCACTCCGCTGTCGGGCCAGCCCGACACCCGACCGACCGGCTGGCGGGATGGGTCCGCCCGCCCGCACCGACCAGGGTCGACGACATGACCGCCACCGCCGTCCTGCCGTCCGCGACCGCCGCTCCGGCCCGCCCGGTCGGCCCCCGCAGCCGGCTGCGCGGCCTCGGCGTGGACACCGCGTACGCCGTGCTCGCCCTGCCCGTCGCCGTCGCCGGCTTCGCCGTCGTCGTCGCCGGCCTGGCGGCCGGCACCGGGCTGCTGGTCGTGTGGGTGGGTGTGGCCGTCCTCGCCGCGGTGCTGCTGGCCGCGCGGGGGTTCGCCGGCGTCGAGCGGGCCTGGCTGCCCGCCGTCCTCGGGACCCCGCTGCCCCACCCGTCCTACCGGAGGGCGGAGGGCCGCGCGGTCCGCCGGCTGACCACGCCGCTGCGCGATCCCCAGTGCTGGCTGGACGCGCTGCACGCCGTGCTGCGCTTCCCGTTCGCGCTCCTGGCGTTCGTGGTGACCGTCACCTGGTGGGCGGTGACCCTGGGCGGGCTGACCTACGGGCTGTGGGACTGGGCCCTGCCGTACGGCCCCGACAACGAGGACCTGCTGCAGCTGCTCGGCCTGCCCACCACCACCGGACGACGGATCCTCGCCTACACGCTCATCGGCGCGGTGTTCGCCGTCCTGCTGCCGTTCGTCGTCCGCGGGGTGGCGCTGCTGCAGGCCACCCTCGGGCGGGTGCTGCTCACCTCCCGCGCCGCCACGCAGGCCGAGCTCGGCCGCCTGGCCGAGGGGCGTGACGCCGCGGTCGCCGCCGAGGCCGTGGCGCTGCGCCGCCTGGAACGCGACATCCACGACGGGCCGCAGCAGCAGCTGGTGCGCCTGGGGATGGACCTCGCCCGCGCCCAGCGCCAGCTCGACCGCGACCCCACCGCCGCCCGGGCCACCCTGGGCGAGGCGGTCGACCGGGCCCA
>DATIMX010000341.1:0-3301 GCA_035474935.1 Geodermatophilus sp.
CAGGTCGCGGCCCAGGTGGGGGGTGTGGTCTGGCTGCCGTTCCTGGTCGCCTTCCTCGTCGCGCTGGTCACCGCGTTCAGCTACCTGGAGCTGGTGACGAAGTACCCGCAGGCCGCCGGGGCGGCGCTGTACACGCACAAGGCGTTCGGCATCCACTTCGTCACGTTCCTGGTCGCGTTCGCGGTGATGAGCAGCGGCATCACCTCGGCGTCGACGGCGGCGCGGGCGTTCAGCGCCAACTTCGCCGACGTGTTCGGCCTCAGCCTGGGCGAGGGCGTCGGCATCACCCTCATCGGCCTGGCGTTCATGGCGCTGGTCGCGCTGGTCAACTTCCGTGGCGTGGGCGAGAGCGTGAAGACCAACGTGCTGCTCACCTGCGTGGAGCTCACCGGCCTGCTCATCGTCATCGGGGTCGGCGTCTGGGCCCTGGGTCTGGGGGAGGGGGACTTCTCCCGGGTGACCGAGTTCGACACCGGCGATCGCTCGGTGGTCGGCGGGGTCATCGCCGCCACCGGCCTGGCCTTCTTCGCGATGGTCGGCTTCGAGGACTCGGTCAACATGGCCGAGGAGTGCAAGGAGCCGCGGCGGATCTTCCCCAAGGTGCTGCTGGCCGGGCTCTGCCTGACCGGGCTGATCTACGTGCTCGTGTCGATCTCGGCGATCGCGCTGGTGCCGGCCGACCAGCTCAGCGAGGGCGACACCCCGCTGCTGCAGGTGGTGGAGGCCGGCGCGCCGGGCTTCCCGATCGGCGTCTTCGGGGTCATCACGATGTTCGCCGTCGCCAACTCGGCACTGATCAACATGCTCATGGCCAGCCGGCTGGTCTACGGGATGAGCCGCCAGCACGTGCTGCCCCCGCTGCTGGGCCGGGTGCACTCCCGGCGGCGCACCCCGACCACGGCGATCCTCTTCACCACCGCGCTCGCCTTCGGCCTGATCACCTTCGTCGGGGCGGTGCCCGCCCTCGGCGGCACCACGGCGCTGCTGCTGCTCATGGTCTTCACCGTCGTCAACGTGGCCGTCCTCGTGCTGCGCAAGGACCGGGTGGACGCCGACCACTTCCGCACGCCGACGGTGCTCCCCGTCGTGGGCGCGCTCGCCTGCGCGTACCTCGCGACGCCGTGGGCCGGGCGGCCCACGGAGCAGTACCGGATCGCCGGGGTGCTGCTCGCGATCGGCGTCGTCCTCTGGGGTGTCACCGTGCTGGTCAACCGGCGCACGGGCCCCGCCGTGCCGCCGCTGGACCCCGAGCGGTTCACCAAGGGCGGCCCGGTCAACTGAGGGAGGACCCCCCTTCCCCCGCGCCTCGGAGAAGGACCCCGTGCTCCCCACCCCTCGCCCGCTCGGGGCGGGCCCGGGACGGGGCCGGCGGGACCATGGAGGGTGGCCGCCGTCCTCCCCGCCACTCGTCGATGGACCCCGTCCTCACCGCTCGCAGGCTCGCGGCGAGCCTCTGGACGGGGCCGGCTCCGGGCGGGCCGCGCAGCGCCCCGGGGACGGCGTGTCGGGCCCCGGGGCAACACCGGTGGTGGCAGACGTGCTGCAAGTGGCGCAGACACGACGTGAGGGCCGGGACGACGGCATTCCTGTCGTACCACCCGGTATCGTGGAGAGCAGAAACCGCCAGCATCCGGCTGAGAGCCGTTCTGCGCCCCTGTCCACGATCGGGGCGCCCGCCGCCGGGTGCGCGACAGAAGGGCCCCACGTGGTCGCTCGACCGAAGACCGACGCCCAGGCTGACGCCTACTCCGGCAGCTCCATCACCGTCCTCGAGGGTCTCGAGGCGGTCCGCAAGCGTCCCGGCATGTACATCGGCTCGACCGGTGAGCGTGGCCTGCACCACATGGTCTGGGAGGTCGTCGACAACGCCGTCGACGAGGCCCTGGCCGGCTACTGCGACACGGTGCGGGTCACCCTGCTCCCCGACGGCGGCGTCCGGGTGGAGGACAACGGCCGCGGCATCCCGGTCGACATGCACCCGGTCGAGAAGCGCCCGACCGTCGAGGTCGTCATGACCATCCTGCACGCGGGCGGCAAGTTCGACGGCAAGAGCTACGGCGTCTCCGGTGGTCTGCACGGCGTCGGCGTCACCGTCGTCAACGCGCTGTCCAGCGAGCTCGACGTGCGCATCTGGCGCGACGGCACCGAGTGGCACCAGCACTACGCCGAGGCCAAGCCCGGCCCGCTGGAGAAGATCGGCCCGACGAAGAAGCGGGGCACCCAGATCACCTTCTGGGCCGACTCCGACATCTTCGAGACGACGACCTACTCCTTCGACACGATCAGCCGCCGCCTGCAGGAGATGGCCTTCCTCAACGCGGGCCTGAGGATCGTCCTGCGCGACGAGCGCCCGGGGCACGGCAAGGCCGAGACCGGGATGGGCGAGGAGGTGTCGCTCGCCGAGGAGGCCCCGGCCCCCGACTCCGAGGCGCCGGCGTTCGAGCCGACCGAGGTCACGTACTTCTACGAGGGCGGCCTCAAGGACTACGTCGCCTTCCTGAACCGGACCAAGACCCCGATCCACCGCTCGGTGATCGGCTTCTCCGCCGACGGCACCGGCAAGAACGACACGGCGATGTCGGTGGACGTCGCGATGCAGTGGTCCGAGGCGTACTCGGAGTCGGTGCACACCTTCGCCAACATCATCAACACCCACGAGGGCGGCACCCACGAGGAGGGCTTCCGCGCGGCGCTGACCTCGATCGTCAACCGCTACGCCGAGGAGAAGAAGCTCTTCAAGAGCAAGGACGAGAAGCTCACGGGTGAGGACATCCGCGAGGGCCTGGCCGCGATCGTCTCGGTGAAGATCGGCGACCCGCAGTTCGAGGGCCAGACCAAGACCAAGCTCGGCAACACCGAGGTCAAGGGCTTCGTGCAGCGGGTCTGCAACGAGCAGCTCGGGCACTGGTTCGAGGCCAACCCGACCGAGGCCAAGCAGATCATCACCAAGGCCAGCTCGGCCGCGCGCGCCCGTCGCGCCGCCCAGCAGGCCCGCCAGCTGGCCCGGAAGAACCCGCTGAACTCGACCGGCCTGCCCGGCAAGCTGGCCGACTGCCGCTCGACCGACCCGCGCAACTCCGAGGTCTACATCGTCGAGGGCGACTCGGCCGGTGGCTCGGCCAAGTCCGGCCGCGACTCGATGTTCCAGGCGATCCTGCCGATCCGCGGCAAGATCATCAACGTCGAGAAGGCGCGCATCGACCGGGTCCTCAAGAACACCGAGGTCCAGTCGATGATCACGGCCTTCGGCACCGGCATCCACGACGAGTTCGACCTGTCGAAGCTGCGCTACCACAAGATC
>DATIMX010000342.1:0-2156 GCA_035474935.1 Geodermatophilus sp.
CGCCAGCGCCGACAGCGTGCGGGAGAACCCGGCGACCAGCGCGCCCCCGTCGGTCATGACGTAGGCGACCTTGAGGTCGGGGTCGGTGGCCAGGACGCCGATCAGCGCGGCCGGCAGCGCCGAGTGCAGGTCGGCGACGACGACCGGCATCCCGGCGAGGTCCTCGGCGTCGGCGATGGTGCGGTGGTGCTCGGTGTCCTGCTCGTCGACGCCCTGCACGGTCACCTGCAGCGGTGTGTACCGGGCCTTGACCAGGTGGCCGGGCCCGGAGGGGTCCGGCGGCAGCCGGTCGGGGACGGCGACGACGAGCGCGTAGCCGCCGGTGCCGAGCCCCTGCGCCCAGGCGGTGGTGTTGAGCAGCACGGTGTCGCCGACCTCCGGGACGCCGACCAGCGAGGGGTGCGCCAGCGCCCGCACCTCGCCGTCGCCGTCGACCTCGGCGGTGAGCTCCTGGGCGTCGCGCCAGGCCCGCCCGAGGGCGGTCACCGTGCCCCGTCGCCACCGGATGCGTTGCTGCGTCGTCCCGCGTTCCCCCACCCGGGCAGGCTAGCCAGCGCGCTCACCCGCTGCCGATCGTGACTAGCCTGGGCGCGTGGCGGCGAAGCGGGCGGAGCGGCTGGTGAACCTGGTCATCGCCCTGCTCGGCACCCGGCAGTACGTGACCGCCGCGAAGATCCGGGCCACCGTGCCCGGCTACGAGCCCGACGACGGCACCGCCCGCGCCGACGAGGCGTTCAAGCGGATGTTCGAGCGGGACAAGGCCGAGCTGCGCGAGATGGGCGTGCCGCTGGAGACCGGCCGCACCAGCGTCTTCGACACCGAGGACGGCTACCGCATCGCCCGCGCCGACTACGAGCTGCCCGAGATCACCCTCACCGGCGAGGAGGCCGCGGCGGTGGGCCTGGCGCTGCGGCTGTGGGAGTCCGCCCAGCTGGCCGGCGCGGCGCAGAGCGCGCTGGTCAAGCTGAAGGCCGCCGGGGTGGACGTCGACACCTCCCGCGCGATCCCGCTGCGCCCGCGGCTGGACTCCGACGAGCCGGCCTTCGAGCCCTGCTACGCCGCGGCCCGCGACCGCCGGGTGCTGACCTTCGACTACCGCCGTCCCGACGAGGACGCCCCCACCCGCCGGCGCGTGCAGCCGTGGGGCGTCGTCGCCTGGCACGGCCGCTGGTACCTCGGCGGGCTGGACCTCGACCGGCAGGCGCCGCGCGTCTTCCGGCTCTCCCGGGTCGTCGGCACACCCAAGGCCACCGGCCCGGCGGGTGCCTTCGAGCCGCCGGAGGACGTCGACCTGGCGGCCATGGTCGCCGGGCAGTCCAGGGGCGAGGAGCAGCTCGTGGTGGTGCGGGCCCGCCCCGGCACCGCGGTGGGGCTGCGCCGGCACGCCGTCCCGCTCGGCCCGGCCGAGGACGGGGACGACCGGCTGGAGCTGCGCACCACCGAGCTGATGCGGCTGGCCGGCGAGATCGCCTCCTACGGCCCGGACGTCGTCGTGGAGGGCCCGGCCGCGGTGCGCACGGCCGTCGTCGAGCGGCTGACGCGCCTGGCCGCGATGGCGCCGGAGGGGGCGGCATGAGCGCCCCCACGACCACCGAGCGGATGACCCGGCTGCTCTCGCTGGTCCCGTACCTCACCGCCCGCCCCGAGGGGGTGCCGCTGGCCGAGGTGGCCCGCGACTTCGGCGTCCCCGAGCGGCAGCTGCGCCGCGACATGGAGCTGCTGTGGATGTGCGGCCTGCCCGGCTACGGGCCCGGGGACCTCATCGACCTGGCCTTCGAGGGCGACCGGGTGCGGGTCACCTTCACCGCCGGCATGGTCCGCCCGCTGCGGCTGACCACCGACGAGGCCGTCGCGCTCGTGGTCGCGCTGCGCACCCTGCTCGAGCTGCCGGGTCTGGCCGAGCGGGAGGCGGTCAGCCGCGCGCTGGCCAAGGTGTCGGCGGCCGCCGGGCACGCCGGCGAGCGGGTCACGCCGGTCGCGCTGTCGGTCGACGCGCAGGAGCAGGCGCTGGCCGTCGTCCGGGAGGGGCTGGAGCGCAAGCGGGCGCTGCACCTGCACTACTACGTGCCCACCCGCGACGAGCGCACCGAGCGCACCGTCGACCCACTGCGGCTGCTGCTGGTCGACGGCCGCTGGTACCTGGAGGCCTGGTCGCG
>DATIMX010000343.1:0-10298 GCA_035474935.1 Geodermatophilus sp.
CATGAGCAGCACCCTCGAGCCGGGCACCCGCACCGCCGGGCACACGGACAACTCGATCCTCATCGACGCCCCGATCGACCACGTCTGGGCGATGACCAACGACCTGCCGTCGTGGCCGGACCTGTTCACCGAGTACAGCGAGGTGGAGATCCTCGCCGAGACGGAGAACTGGTTCCGCTTCCGGCTCAAGATGCACCCGGACGAGAGCGGGCGGGTCTGGAGCTGGGTCTCCGAGCGCACGCTCGACGAGGCGGCCCACGAGGTGCGCGCCCGCCGCGTCGAGCCCGGGCCCTTCGAGTTCATGGACATCTACTGGAGCTACGCGCCGGAGGGTTCCGGCACGCGGATGCGCTGGGTGCAGGACTTCCGGATGCGGCCCGAGGCCCCGATCGACACCGAGGGCATGACGCAGCGGATCGACGCGAACAGCAAGGTCCAGATGTCGATCATCAAGGAGAAGGTGGAGGCGGCGGCCGCCCGGTCCGGGGAGCCCGAGAGGTGACGGGCGCCGCCGTCGTCCTCGCCGGGGAGGCCGGCGTGCGGGCCGGCGCGATCGACGCCTGGCTGGGCGACGCGGCGGCCCGCGCGGTGGTCGACGAGGCCTCCGCGGTGGTGGGGCGCGACGTGGCCACGTGGTGGCGCGACCCGCTCAACCTGTCCTGTGACACGACGGCCGCGCACGTCGAGGTCGTGGTCAGCGGGGTCGCCGGCTACCGGAGCCTCACCGCCCGCGGGCTGCGCCCGGTCCTGGTCGCCGGGCACGGCGTGGGCGAGTACGCCGCCCTGGTGGCCGCCGGCGCCCTGCCCCTCGACCAGGTCGTGGAGCTGGTCCACTGGCGCGCCGAGCTGCTGTCGCTGTCGCCGCGCCCGTCCTGCGCGGGCATGGCGGCCGTCGTCGGGCCCGGCGCCGGCGAGGTCGCCCGCGCGGTCGTCGCCGAGGTGGGCCCCACCGGGCCGCTGTCGGTGGCGTCGGTCGACGGGCCGGCGCAGGTCCTGCTCGCGGGCGGCTGCGAGGCGCTGGAGCGGGCGCGGGAGGCCGTGGTGGCCGCCGGACTGGACCTCGTCCGGCTGCCGGGGCGCAACGCCTGCCACGGCCCCCTGGTCGCACCGGTCGCCCGGCACCTCACCGCCGCGCTGGCCGACCTCGAGTGGTCCGCGCCCGAGGTGCCCGTCGTCCCCAACGCCGATGGCCGGCCGACGAGGGACCCCGCGCAGCTGGCCCGCTGCCTGCGCACCCACCTGACCTCGCCCATCCAGTGGGAGGCGACCTCCCACGCGCTGGTCGAGGCCGGCGTCACCGCGGTGGTCGAGGTCGCCGCCGTCCCCGTCCTGGGACCCCTGGTCCGGCAGGTCGCCCCCGACCTGCCGGTGCACCTGGCCAACGGGCCCGGGACGCCGCTGCCCACCAGCCCATCGGCGCCCGCCCCCGCGGTGCCCGTCCCCACCCGAGGAGAGACATGACCACCATCCAGCACGCGCCGGCCACGCCGACGCGCTGCGGCCCCACCGTTCACCGCGCCGACACCCCGCCCAACCGCCGACGGGGCGGGGACATCCGGGTGCTGCTCTCCCCGGCCAGCGTCGGCTCGACCGCCGGCTTCATGGGCACGCTCACCCTGGAGCCCGGCGAGATCGTCACCGAGCACTGGCACCCGTACGGGGAGGAGTTCCTCTACTGCCAGGAGGGCGACGTCCTGGTCACCCTGGACGGCGAGGAGCGGCGGCTGGTCGGCGAGTCCGCCGTGCACATCCCGATCGGGGTCAAGCACCGCATCGTCAACGACTCCTCGACGACGGCGACCTTCGTGTTCCTCTGCGGCCCGCTGGCCCCGCGGCCGGAGCTCGGGCACGTGGACACCGAGCTCCCCCCGGGCGTGCGGTGAGCGCCGACCGACGGCGGGTCGTCGTCACGGGGATCGGGGTGGTCGCGCCCGGGTCCATCGGGCGCGAGGCGTTCTGGGACATGATCACCGCGGGGCGGACGGCGACGCGGCGGATCACGTTCTTCGACCCCAGCCGCTTCCGGTCGCAGGTCGCCGCCGAGGTCGACTTCCACCCGCGCCGGCTCGGCCTCAGCGCCCAGGAGGTCCACCGCAACGACCGCTTCGTGCAGTTCGCGATGGTCGCCGCCGACGAGGCGGTGGCCGACAGCGGGCTGCGCCTGGGGGTCGGCGACGCGCCGGACGCGCCCGAGCCCGAGCGGGTCGGGGTCACCCTCGGCAGCGCCGTCGGCGCGACCATGCGGCTGGAGGACGAGTACGTCAACGTCAGCGACGCGGGCACCCACTGGCTGGTCGACCCGCGCTACGGCTCGCGGTTCCTGCACCAGGCCCTCGTGCCCAGCTGCGGGGCCACCGAGCTGGCCGTGCGCTTCCGGGCGCAGGGCCCGGCGACGGTGGTCTCCACCGGGTGCACGTCGGGCATCGACGCGGTCGGGTACGGCAGCCAGCTCATCGAGGACGGCGACGCCGACGTCGTGATCGCCGGCGCCAGCGACGCGCCCATCTCGCCGATCTCGATGGCCTGCTTCGACACCATCCGGGCGACGACGGACAACAACGCCGACCCCGAGCACGCCTCCAAGCCCTTCGACGCCCGCCGCAACGGCTTCGTGATGGGCGAGGGCGCCGCGGTGATGGTGCTGGAGGAGCTGGAGCACGCCCAGCGGCGCGGTGCGGAGATCTACTGCGAGGTCACCGGCTACGCCAACCGCTGCAACGCCTTCCACATGACCGGGCTGCGGCCCGACGGCGTGGAGATGGCCGAGGCCCTCGACCAGGCGCTGGCCCAGGGGCGGATCGACGGCGACGAGGTCGGCTACGTCAACGCGCACGGCTCGGGGACCAAGCAGAACGATCGGCACGAGACCGCCGCGGTCAAGCTGAGTCTCGGCCAGGCCGCCTACAAGGTCCCGATGAGCTCGCTGAAGTCGATGGTCGGGCACTCCCTCGGCGCGATCGGCTCCATCGAGATCGCCGCCACCGCACTGGCCGTGCAGCGCCAGGTCGTCCCACCGACGGCCAACTACGAGGTGCCCGACCCCGAGTGCGACCTGGACTACGTGCCGAAGACCGCCCGGGACCACAAGGTCGACGTCGCCGTCTCGGTGGGCAGCGGGTTCGGCGGGTTCCAGTCGGCGATCGTGCTGGCCAAGCCGGACCGGAGGGCATCGTGACCGAGCTCGCGAGGTCCCGCAGCGACGAGGTGACCGAGCGGACCGTCCTGAGCGAGGAGGGGGTCGTCACCGAGGTGGCCGGCCCCGCCCGCGAGACCGCCCCGACGGGGCGGGCGATCACCGCTCCCCCGCGGGGGACCACGCGCCTGCTGGTCACCGGCATCGGCGTCGTCGCACCCAGCGGCGTCGGCGTCGAGGAGCACTGGCAGTCCCTGGTGCGCGGCGAGCTCCGGGTGGGCCCGATCGAGGGCTTCGACCCGTCGCGGTACGGCGTCTCGTTGGCCGCGCAGGTGCGCGACTTCGACCCCGACCGGTTCGTCGCGCCGCAGCTCAAGGTGCAGACCGACCGCTGGACCTGGATGTCCCTGGCGGCGGCCACGCTGGCCGCCGAGGACGCCGGCTACGTGCCGCCCGAGGAGGCCTACGCGACCTCGGTGTTCCTGGCCGCCGGCTCGGGGGGCAACGAGTTCAGCCAGCACGAGATCCAGGGGCTGTGGGCGAAGGGACCCCGGTCGGTCGGCGCCTACCAGTCGATCGCCTGGTTCTACGCGGCCAGCACCGGTCAGGTCTCGATCCGCGACGGGTACAAGGGCCCCTCGGGGGTCGTCGTCAGCGAGGGCGCGGGCGGGCTGGACAGCTTCGGCTGGGCGCGACGCGTGGTGCGCCGCGGCACCCCGGCCGTGCTCGTGGGCGGCACCGAGGCCGGGATCTGCCCCTACGCGCTGCTGTGCCAGGTGACCAGCGGGCGGCTGTCCACCGCCGCCCGTCCGGAGGACGCCTACAAGCCCTTCGACCGGCGGGCCAACGGTCACGTCATCGGCGAGGGCGGCGCCATCCTGCTGGTCGAGGAGGCCGACGCCGCACGGGCCCGGGACGCGCGGCACGTGTGGGGCGAGGTGGTCGGCTACGGCGCCACGCACGACGCCCACCACCACGAGGACCCGGCTCCCGACGCCACCCAGTACGCGCGGGCCATCCGGATCTCGCTCGCCGACGCCGGCGTGAGGCCGGAGGACGTGGACCTGGTGGTCGCCGACGGCGCGGGCGTCCCCGAGCTCGACGCGCTGGAGGCCCAGGCGATCACCGCGGTGTTCGGGGAGCGCGGGGTGCCCGTGACAGCGCCGTCGAGCTGGACCGGGCGGCTCATGGCCGGTGGGTCGGCGCTCAACGTGGCGACCGCCCTCCTGGCGATGCGCGACGGGCTGGTGCCCGCCACCGGCAACGTCGACGAGCCGGTGGAGGAGTACGGGCTGGACCTGGTGCGCGAGAACCGGGAGTCCGACCTCGACGTCGTCGTCGTGCTGGCCCGGGGCTTCGGCGGCTTCAACAGCAGCCTCGTGCTGCGCCGGCACCGCGAGGAGACGCCGTGACGACCCCGACGACCGGGACCGCGACCCGGGCCGTGGTGCGCACGATGCTCCGGATGCGCACCCGCGAGGGCTGCGAGGCGGAGTTCGAGGCCGCCTGGCGCCGGGCTGCCGCGGAGATCAGCCGGGTACCCGGCAACCTGCGCCAGGAGCTGATCCGCGACGTCGACGACCCCCGCACCTTCCTCATCACCAGCGACTGGACCGACCGGGCCGCGGTCGACGAGTTCGGTCGCAGCAGTGCCCGCGAGACGCTCACCGAGGCGTTGCGCGACCTGCGCGAGGACGCCGCCCGCAACACCTACGAGGTGCTGGCCACCGTCCCGGGCGAGCAGGGGACGGCATGACGGCGGCACCCCAGGACGGTGGCAGGGCGGCCGTGCGGACGCTCCTGCGGATGCGCGCGCGGGAGGGCTGCGAGGCGGAGTTCGAGGCGGCCTGGCACCGGGCTGCGGCGGAGATCAGCCGGGTGCCGGGCAACCTGCGCCAGGAGTTGATGCGCGACGAGGCCGACCCGCGCTGGTTCGCCATCGTCAGCGACTGGACCGACCGGGCGTCGGTGGACGCCTTCGGGCGCAGTGCCGCCCGGGAGACGCTCACCGAGGCACTGCGCGACCTGCGCGAGGACGCCACCCGCTCCACCTTCACCGTGCTGGCGACGGTGGCGGCCGAGCGCCGGCGGCCGGTGCGCATCGACTTCTCCACCAGCGTCAAGCCGGGCGAGCAGGTGGCCTTCGAGCGCGCGTACACGACGGTCACCCAGCGGATCGGGGACTCCCGCGGGTACGTGCGCGAGGAACTGCTGCGCGACGCCAGCGGTCTGCGCTACCACATCTTCGCGGAGTGGGAGTCCGAGGACGACTTCGTGCAGTGGGTGGAGGACCCCTCCCACATGGACGCCGGCGCACCGCTGGCCCGGTGGCACTCGGTCGAGTTCCGGCGTGAGGTGCTGGAGATCCGTCAGCGGCCCGACGCGGACACCGACTTCCCGCCGCTGCTCTCGCCCGGCGGGGACGTCGAGGTGGAGCGGGTGCGCGTCGACACCGCGGTCGCCGTCGAGCCCTGGGAGCAGGAGGCCTTCGAGCTCGCCTACCTCGCCGCCGCGCAACTGGCCCGCAGCGCCCCCGGCCACGCCCGCGAGGAGCTGCTGCGCGAGCCCGACGGGCGGCGCTACCACGTCGTCGCCGAGTGGGACTCCGAGCAGCGCTTCACCGACTGGGCGGCCGAGCCGGCGAACTGGGCTGCCGGACCGCTGGGGCGGTGGCTGGCGAGGGGCGAGGACCGCAGGGTCTTCGCGCTGCGCGTGCGACCCGTGCCGCCGTCGGTCGAGGCCGCGGCGATCCCCGAGCCCGCGCAGCAGCCGGCCGCCGTCGACGCCGCCATCCCCGCCGAGGTGCCCGTGGCGCCGGAGCCGGACCTGGAGGTGGTGGCCGGGCAGCCGGTGCGGCTGTCCGCCGACACCGAGCCGGCTCTCGCCGCCGCGCTGCCCACCAGCACGGTGCCGAGCGCCAGCGTGCAGGAGTTCGTGGAGAAGCCGGACGACGGGCACGCACCCGCCGCGGCGGCGCTGCTGCCGGCCCCGTCCGACCTCGCGGAGTCCCGCACTGCCGGGCGGGCGGTCGAGGTGCTCGTCGTGGGCGCCGGCCCGGCCGGCCTGACCCACGCCATCGAGCTGGCCCGCCGCGGCGTCGCCGTCCGCGTCGTGGACAAACGCCCCCAGGCGTCCACGCAGGCGGACAAGGCGATCGGCATCCACTGCCGGACGATGGAGATCTGGGAGGACCAGGGCATCGTCACCGAGGCGATGGACGCCGGGATCTGGCTGTACGGCCAGACGGTGTTCGTCAACGGCGAGCAGACCCACCAGGTCGACTGGGCCGGCCTCGACGAGCTGCCCTACGCCCACCTCGGGCTGCCGCAGTACGACACCGAGCGCATCCTCGGCGCCAAGCTGGCCTCCCTCGGCGTGGTCGTCGAGCGCGGGGTCGAGCTGGTCGGGTTCGCCCAGGACGACGAGGGGGTCACCGCACAGCTGCGGCACGCCTCCGGCGAGGTGGAGACCACCCGGGCGCAGTACCTGGTCGGCTGCGACGGGGCGCACAGCGCCGTCCGGTCCGGGCTGGGGCTGGCCTTCGAGGGCGGGCTGTCGATGTTCCCGCAGCTGTTCATGCTCGGCGACGTCGACGTCGACTGGGACCTGCCGGCCGGGCACCTGGTGCGCTTCGTGCGCATCGAGAACGACGACGACTTCACCGGGATGCTCGTCTGCGTGCCGCTCAAGGGCCGCAACCGCTACCGGATCGCGACCCTGGCCCCCCAGCGGTGGCAGGAGGCGGTCGGCTCCGGCGTCGTCCCGCCCGGGTTCTGGCAGGAGTACGAGCCGCCGACGCTGGCCGACATGCAGGCCGCGATCGACGACCTGGGCCCGCCCGGGACGACGGCGAGCAACCTGCGCTGGTCGTCGATCTTCCGGATCAAGCACGGCATCGTGGACCGCTACCGCGAGGGGCGGGTCTTCGTCGCCGGCGACGCCGCGCACCTGCACCCGCCGGCCGGCGGGCAGGGGATGAACACCGGCATCCAGGACGCCTGGAACCTCGGCTGGAAGCTCGCCCTCGCCGTCCGGGGGGTGGCCGCGCCCGGACTGCTGGACAGCTACGAGGCCGAGCGCCGTCCCGCCGGGAAGATGATCGTCGACCGGGCCGTGGCCATCGCGTTCACCGACGAGATGGACATGGAGGACGAGAAGGCGCAGTTCCTGCTCGAGATGCAGATGACCATGAACTACGCCGGCAGCCCGCTGGTCGGCGAGACGGCCCCCGGCGGCTTCCCCGCCGGGCCGGAGCCCGGGCACCGCGCGCCGGACGTGCTCGGGCTGCGGCGCTTCGGCGTCGCGCACCCGCTGCGGCTGTTCGACCTCACCCGCGGCACCCGCTCCACGCTGCTGCTGTCGGCCGACGCCACCGCGTCGGAGGAGCAGGTGTCGGGCCTGGAGAAGCTGGCCGTCGGCGTGCGGCAGCAGACCCGCGGCGAGGTGGGGGCCTACCTCGTCGCCGCTCCCGACGCCCGGGTGCCGCTCCTCGTCGACCTGCCCGTCGTCCGCGACGCCGAGGGCACCTTCGCCGCCGCCTACGGCACCGCGGGCGCGGGGACGGCGGCCTACCTGGTGCGCCCCGACGGTCACGTCGGCTTCCGCAGCCGCCCGCTCGACGAGGACGCCCTCCTCGACCACCTGGCCGGGGTCTTCGCGCAGTGACCGGCCCAGCCACCGGCCCGGCTGCGGCGCACCCCCGACCGACCCCGCCCGAGATTGCCCCACCCCCGAGGGAGACGACATGACCCAGACCGCACAGCCGACTCCGGCCGCACCCCCGGACGACGTCGTCCCCGGTCAGGAGATCTTCACGCCGGAGTTCCGCGCCGACCCCTACCCGGTCTACGCCCGGCTGCGCGCCGAGCGGCCGGTGGTCAAGGTGCGGACGCCGCGCTTCGACTCGTTCCTGGTCACCCGCTACGAGGACGCCCGGTCGGCGATGTCGGACCCGCGGCTGTCCAAGGACCTGTACCGCGCCGGGGACACCTACCTCGCGGTGTTCGGCGAGAAGGCGCGGCAGATCAACACCAACATGCTCAACTCCGACCCGCCCGAGCACACCCGGCTGCGCCGCCTGGTGACGCAGGCGTTCACGCCGCGGCGGATCGAGGCGATGCGCCCGCGCGTCGAGGAGATCGTCGAGGGGCTGCTCGACCGGATGGCGCCGAAGGGGGAGACCGAGTTCGTCGACGAGTTCGCCCTGCGGCTGCCGCTGGCGGTGATCGGCCACCTGCTCGGCATCCCCGCGGCCGACCACGAGGAGATCCTGTCCGGCACGCAGGTCATCCGGACGGTCGGCACCGGCGGACGCAGCCCCCAGGAGGACCGGGCGGCCATCGGTCAGGCGCAGGAACGGCTGCACGCCTACTTCAGCGGCCTGGTGGCGGCCAAGCGCCGGGAGCCCGGCGAGGACCTGGTGAGCGCGCTGATCGCCGCCCGCGACGGGGACGGCCGGCTGTCGGAGGCGGAGCTGGTCTCGACCTGCTTCCTGCTGCTGTTCGCCGGCTACCAGACCACCTCGGACTTCCTCGGCAACGCCGTGGTCGCGCTGCTGACCCACCCCGAGGAGATGCAGCGGCTGCTGGACGACCCCGGCCTGGTGCCCGAGGCCGTGGAGGAGCTGCTGCGCTTCGACGGCTCGGTGCCGGTGTCGAGCTTCCGATTCGCCACCGAGGACCTGGAGATCGGCGGCGTGCCGATCCCCGAGGGCTCGATCGTCACGATCGTGCTCAGCGCGGCCAACCACGACCCCGCGCTCGTCCCCGACCCGGACGCGCTCGACCTGCGCCGGGGCCAGACGCAGCACATGTCGTTCGGCCACGGCGTCCACTACTGCCTGGGCACCGCTCTCGCCCGGCTCGAGGCGACGACCGCCCTGCGGCGGATCCTCGTCCGCCTGCCCGACCTGCGCCTCGACGTCCCCGTCGAGGAGCTGCAGTGGCTCCCGGCCGCCTCGGCCTTCCGTGGGCTGCTCGAGCTGCCGCTCCGCTTCACCCCGACCCCGTGAGAAGAGGACCCCTCTGCCACCCACCGCTCGTAAGAGGACCCCGTCCTCCTCACCACTCGCAGGCTCGCGGCGAGCCTCTGGACGGGGCCGCCGCCCACCGCCCGGTACCACCCAGCCACCCCGCACAGGAGGAGTCATGACCTTCCGACCGTTCCGCAACGTGATCGTGTGCCACATGGTCCCCGGCAGCGAGGACAAGGTGGGCCCGGTCTTCGACCACTACGACCGGGTCACCCGCCCGCAGGACCTCGGCGTCATCGGCCGCATCCTGCTGTCGCACGAGGACCTCTACCTGCACGTCATCGAGCGCAAGGAGGACCCGGCGGTGTCCGGGCAGCGACGGGGGCTGCCCGCGTTCCAGGCGATCGCCGAGGCCATCGACCCGTACGTCACGCCGTACCCGAGCTACTGGGAGAACCCCTCGCACTCCGTGGCCAAGGAGTTCTACCGCTGGCTGCCCGAGGGCGACGTGCCCGAGGACCGCGAGCTGACCGTGATCGTGCAGCGGATGAAGCCCGGCGCCGAGCCCGACATCGCCCGCGTGTTCGCCGACTCGGACGCGGGCGGCCTGCCCGTCGAGACGGGTGTGACCGGGCGCTGGCTGTACTCGATCGACGACTGCTTCGTGCACCTGCTCGAGCAGGACGTCGAGAAGGCCGCGGCCGTGCGCGCCAACCACGAGTCGCACCGGCCGGCGTTCGCCAAGGTGATGCACGAGCTCAGCCCCTACGTGAGCCCCTACCAGCCGGAGGGCTGGCAGGGACCGAAGGACTCGGTGGCCAAGGTGTTCTACCGCTGGCAGGCCGACGACTGGCAGCCCGAGGCCTGAGGGCGATCGCCGACCATGACCCTGCGCGGGATCACGACTCTCATCCACCTCGTCGACGACGTGGCCGCGGCCACCGACTGGTACACCGACCTCCTGGGCACCGGGCCCTTCTTCACCCGGCCCGGGCCTGGCGGACGCGTCCAGTACGCCAAGTTCGCCGTCGGCGACTCCGGGGCCGAGCTCGCCATCGCCGACCGCAGCAAGGCCCCGCCCGGCACCGTGGCCGGGCCGGGCGGCGTGATCGTGCACTGGCGGGTCGACGACCTCGACGCCACCCTCGCCCGCCTGCAGGTGATGGGCGCGAAGGAGTACCAGGGGCGCACGCC
>DATIMX010000344.1:0-5812 GCA_035474935.1 Geodermatophilus sp.
GCGGGCCGGGCAGCTCGGCCGGTTCGAGGCCGTCCGGGGTGGCCGCGCGCGCCGTGACGCCGCCTGGGAGGGCCACGCGTGCGGTGATGCCGTCCAGGATGCGGCGAAGCCCCCACAGGTACTGCTCGGTGGAGACGTAGCCGGCCATGGTCGCAGCCGCCTCCGCACTGCGGGGGAAGCCCTCGGTCGGGGTCGCCGAGAAGGCCGCCTGTCGGGTGGCGACCCGTTCCGACTCCGGCGGCAGCGGGCCGGGCCGATGCACGTCGGCGACTTCCAGGGCGATCGAGCCGAACACGTACACGATCAGCAAATAGGACGCCCGCGCGGCGTCGGTGGGACCGAGTCCGGCGTCTGCCAGCAGCTGCAGGAGCCGTTCGTTGAGGGCGAGCGCCTGGGGCCCGTCCATGGGGCCGCCGATCATCAGAGGTACCGCGCCGGGATGGGCCGACAGGTGGGCCCGCAGCTCCAGGGCCAGGGCCTCCACCCGTTCCCGCCAGGGCCGTTCCCGGTCGGCGAACACGTCGTGGTCGACCCCGCCGAGAAGCCGCTCGACGAGGCCCTTGATCACCGCGGCCTTGTCTGGGAAGTACGTGTAGACCGCGTTCGGCGCCACCCCGACACGGGCGCCGATGCCCCGGACGGACGCCGCGTCGGGGCCGCCCTCGTCGAGCAGATTCAGTGCCGCATCGAGGATCTCGTCCTCGGTCAGGGCTCGACGCGGCCCCCGACGGCGGCGCATGCCGGGAACGGACATCGGTGCCACCTACCCCCTTGACGTCAGTAGCAACAGCGTACGACGCTCTCTGTACACCGTACAAATGGTGTACGCCGTTCAGGGAGCGCCCATGACGACCGAGATCGTGAGCCACGGCCTGCGCCGGGCGACGGGGATACTGTTCGTGGCAGGCGCCCTGGCGTTCGGCGGGGCCGCTACCGCGCTGTCCTCGACGTTCGACTGGCCGGACATCCTGCGAGAACCGGCCGATGTGGTGCTGCCCGCCGTCGTCGCCGGCGGAACGAGCCTGGTCTGGACGTGGTTCGCCACCGCCTGGACGTACGCGATCCTGCTCCTCCCGATCCTGCTGCTCCCCATGGTGCTGGGGCGGCGCAGCGATCCGGTGCTGCGGGTGGCCACCTACGTGGGCGCCACCTCCGTGGTCCTGTCGCTGATCGGATTTCTGCGGTGGGTGTTCGTCGTCCCCCCGTTGGCCGACTCCTACGTCAGCGGGAACGCCGTCACCCGCGCCGCGGTCGACGCGGCCTGGACCGCGCAGCACCAGTTCGGCGGCGCGCTGCTCGGCGAGCACCTGGGCCAGCTGCTCGCCGTCGCCTGGTCCGTCGCGGTCAGTGTGATCATCCTGCGCACGCGGGTCCTGCCCCGCTGGCTCGGCGTCGCCGGGCTGGTCGCGAGCGCGCTGGACCTGACCAACCAGGGCGACATCCTCGCCACCGCCGTCCCCGGCTTCCCCGTCTGGAACCTGGGCGGCCTCATCGGCAGCACCAGCTGGGGACTGTGGGTCGCCGCCCTGGGCGTGGTGGTCCTGCTACGGCCCGCTCGCGCCAACCGCACCGCTTCCGGGGGCGGCGTGGACATCGGCTCCCTCGCCCCATCCCCCCGCCCGCCGGCCGGTGCCGGCGTCAGGAGCTGACCACCGTGACCACACCAGCGACATCCCGGACACCGTTCCTGCGCCCCTGGTTGATCTGGACCGCCGGGTTTCTCGCCTTCCCGCTGGCCGGCCTGGCCGGTACCGCCGTCGTCGGCCGCGTCGACTCACCCGGGGCCGCCCTGGTCGGCGGGACCGTCGCGGGACTCGGCATCGGCCTGGGCCAGACGCTGGCCAGCCGAGGACGACTGGACATCCGCAGATGGGTGCCGGCCACCGGCATCGGGATGGGACTGGGCCTGCTCCTCGGCGCCGTCACCGTCGGCTACCAGACCTCGCTGCCCGACCTGGCCCTGATGGGGGCGTTCACCGGCCTCGTCCTCGGGCCCGCGCAGGCCCGGGTCCTGCCCCGCGGCACGCGGCTGCGCTGGATGTGGGCCGCCGCGATGCCGGTGCTGTGGGCGCTGGGCTGGACCACGACCACGCTGGGCGGAATCGCCGTCGACGAGCAGTTCACCGTCTTCGGCGCCTACGGCGCGCTCACCTTCTCGGCGCTGTCCGGGCTGCTCCTGCTGCAGCTCCTGCCCGAGCGCCGCGCTGCCGGGTCCCCGCCGGCGCCGACACCGGTCGCGGCACGCGCCTGACCACCCCGCGGCACGCCATCTTCGGCACCGGCGCCATCGGCCTGGCCGCCCTCGACGCGCTGCGCCGTCGCGGTCAGGTTCTGCACATCCGGCACCACGGCCGGCACCGCCGGAGCGACTTCGTCCCCCAGCGCCCCAATCCCTGAACCACCCGGTCAACGACGAGAGAAGACGGTCCCGATGGCGACCACGCAGTTCAACAACCTGAGAGGTCCCCCCGCCGCGGCCGGAGGACCGACGACCATGACGGCGGTCGTGCAGGACCGCTACAGCCCCGCACCCGAGGGCCTCCTCCGGGTCGCACAGATCGACCGGCCCACCATCTCCGACGACGAGGTCCTGGTGCAGGTGCAGGCGGCCAGCGTGGACCGCGGCACCTGGCACATCATGGCCGGCCTGCCCTACCCCATCCGCCTCGCCGGCTTCGGGCTGCGCCGACCCACGTACGCCAACCCGGGCCGGAACCTCGCCGGCACGGTCGAGGCCGTCGGCGCCGCCGTGACCGGCCTCGCCCCGGGCGACGCGGTATACGGGATGGCCACCAGCACCTTCGCCGAGTACGCGGCCGCCCGCCCGGCCAAGCTGGCACGCAAGCCGGCGAACCTCTCCTTCGAGCAGGCGGCCGCCGTCCCGATCTCCGGCAGCACCGCCCTGCAGGCCGTCCGCGACCACGCACGCGTCCAGGCCGGCGAGAAGGTGCTCATCATCGGCGCCTCGGGAGGCGTGGGCAGCTTCGCCGTGCAGCTCGCCAAGGCGGCGGGGGCCGAGGTCACCGGCGTGTGCAGCACCGCCAAGATGGTCCTGGTCCGCGCCCTGGGCGCCGACCACGTCATCGACCACACTCGTGCGGACTTCGCCGACGGCGGACCCCGCTACGACGTCATCCTCGACACCGGCGGCAACGCCCCGCTGCGCCGCCTCCGCCGCGCCCTCACCCCGCGGGGACGACTGGTCATCGTCGGCGGCGAGACCGACGGACGACTGCTCGGCGGCAGCGACCGCGGGATCCGGGCGACGGTCCTGTCGCTGTTCGTGGGTCAGCAGATGGGCACGTTCGTGGCGTCAGAGAAGGCCGCCGACCTCATCGCCCTGACCGCACTCGTCGAGGAGGGGCAGCTGACCCCCGCGATCGACCGCATCTATCCGCTCGACGACGTCGCCGCCGCCATCCGCCACCTGCTGGACGGGAGAGCTCGAGGCAAGCTCGTCGTCTCCGTCGCTCCCGGCCGGATGCCCACACCAGCCCCGAGGAGCACGCCATGACCGATCCCCGCACGCCCTATCCGGTCCGCGTCGACGCAGCACTCGACCCGCAGCTGTCCCGCTGGCTGTGGCTGGTCAAGTGGGTGCTGCTGATCCCGCACGTGATCGTGCTGTTCTTCCTGTGGGTGGCGTTCCTCGCGGTCGGCCTCATCGCGTTCTTCGCGATCCTGTTCACCGGGCGCTATCCGCGGTCGCTGTTCGACTTCAACGTCGGCGTGCTGCGCTGGTCCTGGCGGGTGCACCACTACGGCTACTGGGCCCTGGGCACCGATCGCTATCCGCCGTTCACCCTCGCCGAGGTACCGGGCTACCCGGCCCATCTGGACGTGCCCTACCCCGACCGGCTGTCCCGGGGCCTGATCTTCGTGAAGTGGCTGCTGGCCATCCCGCACTACCTCGTGCTGGCCGTCTTCGTCGGCGGCGGCCTGTGGCTGGGCAGCCGAGCCGGCGACACGGACGGCTGGGACGACGCCGCGAACGCCGGCGTCTCACTGGTCGGCCTGCTCGTGCTGATCGCCGCCGTCGTGCTGGTGTTCACCGGTCGCTACCCGAAGCCGCTCTACGACTTCGTCATGGGCATGGACCGGTGGGCGCTGCGAGTGGCGGCCTACACCGCGCTGATGACCGACCGCTACCCGCCGTTCCGCCTGGACACGGGCGGCACCGATCCCGGCACCGTGCCCGCCGGTCCCGTGCCGCCCCCGCCCCCCGGCGCACCCGCCGGGCCCCCGCCGGCCCCGGTCCCCGCCGCCCGGTGAACCGGCCGACCGTCCCCGGCGTCGGGCCGGGGACGGTCAGCGCGCACCCCTCCAGCCCCCGGAAGGAAGCGACATGACCCTCACCGCGCCCACTCCCGGAGTGATCCGGCCGCCGCCCGACACGATGCGCCGGACCTCCCTGGCCGCCGGCGTCCTGTACCTGCTCACGTTCGTGTCGATCCCCACCCTCTTCCTCTACGACCCGGTGCGGAACGACGAGAACTTCGTCCTCGGCGCCGGCAGCAGCACCGGCGTGCTGTGGGGCGCCTTCGCCGAGGTCGTCGTCGCCCTGGCCGGCATCGGCACCGCCGTGGTGCTGTACCGGGTGGCGAGGCGGCAGAGCGAGACGGCCGCCCTCGGGTTCGTCACCGCCCGGGTCCTGGAGGCCGCCCTCATCCTCGTCGGTGTCCTCAGCCTGCTCTCCTTGGTCAGCCTGCGGAACGACGTCGCCGGAACCGCGGGTGCCGACCCGGCGTCGCTGATCACCACCGGCCACACCCATCTCGCGATCTACGACTGGGCCTTCCTGCTCTCGCAGAGCCTCATGCCCGTCTTCAACGCCCTGTGCCTGGGCTACGTGCTGTACCGCTCCGGCCTGGTGCCGCGCATCCTGCCCATCGTGGGCCTCGTGGGCGCCCCACTGCTGCTGGCCTCCGACATCGCGATCTTCTTCGGCGTGTACGACCGGGTCTCGCCGGTCGCGGCCCTCGCCTTCATCCCGATCGCCGTGTGGGAGCTCTCGCTCGGCATCTGGCTGGTCACCAAGGGCTTCAAGCCCGCAGCCGTCGCCGCACTCACCGCGACCCACGCGGACGCCGAGCTTTCGCCGGCCTGAGAGAGCACACCGCTGGACCCGACTGCCCCGTGCGGTCAGATCGGGCGCGATGTCGAGCGGTCCACATGACAAGGGCCGGAACCCGGCGCACCCCCTCGAAGATCAGCCCTTCGAGCCACCGGTTCGTGGCGCCGCGATACGGGATGTGCCTCGGGAGCGCTGGGCGCGTGTCAGCTGTGGAACTCGGCGTCCAGGCCCATCTGCTGCAGCACGCGGTCGACGCAGCGCGCCGAGCGGCGCAGCAGCACCGGCCGTCCGTCGGTAGACGCGGCTTGCGCCCAGCGGAGCATCAGGGCCACGCCGGCCGAGCTGATGAAGGTCACCGCGCCGGCGTCGATCGCGGCCACCGGCACGGGCTCGTGATCGGGGCCGGCGGTGTAACGGGCGACGACCGCGGCGTCGACCTCGCCGGTCAGGCACAGCACGAGCCCATCGGGTTGACGCTCCAGCGCGACCGCGCCGGGCAGGCGCAGCGGATCGGAGGCGTGCTCGGCGCTCATCGACGCCCAGTGTGCCGGGTGGTGGCGGTTCCGGTCGGCGGCGGGCAGCGGCGCGGGCGGTCACCCGGCGTCGGCGGCGGTGTCGACGTCGGCGGTGGGCGCCACGTGCGCCCAGACGTGCTTGCGGCCGTTCCGCGGGATCCAGCCGTGCGCGGGGCACAGCCGCGCGACCAGGTGCAGCCCGAGGCCCCCGTGGGCGGGGTCC
>DATIMX010000345.1:0-17251 GCA_035474935.1 Geodermatophilus sp.
GTCAGCCGATCCGCCTACCCTCGACCGCGTGTCCTCGCCCGCCTACGCCCGGCCCGTCCCGCCGCGCGCCCGCCGTGCCGCTGCCCGGGGCGGCTCCCCGTTCGACCCGCAGGAGACGCCGCTGGCGCGCACCCGGCGGGCCCGGCGGATGGCCCGCGAGCTGGCGCTGATCCACCCCGACGCGCACTGCGAGCTCGACTTCACCAACGCCTTCGAACTGCTGGTCGCCACGGTGCTCTCGGCGCAGACGACCGACAAGATGGTCAACCGGGTCACCCCGGCGCTGTTCGCGAAGTACCCCGACGCCCAGGCGCTGGCCGGTGCCGACCGGGCGGACCTCGAGGAGATCCTCAAGCCCACCGGTTTCTTCCGGGCCAAGGCCAACTCGGTGCTCGGCCTGGCGCAGGCGCTGCTGGAGCGGTTCGACGGCGAGGTCCCCGGCCGGATGGAGGACCTGGTCACCCTGCCCGGTGTGGGCCGCAAGACCGCCAACGTCGTCCTGGGCAACGCCTTCGACGTCCCCGGGTTGACCGTCGACACGCACTTCGGCCGGCTGGTCCGCCGGTTCGGCTGGACCGCGGAGGAGGACCCGGTCAAGGTCGAGGCCGAGGTCGCCGAGCTGATCCCCAAGCGTGACTGGACGATGTTCAGCCACCGGGTGATCTTCCACGGCCGCCGGGTCTGCCACGCCAAGAAGGCGGCCTGCGGCGCGTGCGGCCTGGCCCGGTGGTGCCCCTCGTACGGCATCGGACCGACCGACCCGGAGGTCGCCACGAAGCTGGTCAAGACCCCGGCCGCCTCCGACACCGAATGAGCGCCCGCAGCACCAGGACGGCGGCCGGCGTGCTCGCGCTCGGGCTCGCCCTCGCCGGGTGCACCTCGGGCGCCGCGGACGAGCCGGGCGGCACGGCGGCCTCCCCGACGCCCGACCCGCTCGCGGCGCTGGCGCCCTGCCCGGAGCGGCCCGACCGTCCGGCCGAGGGCGCGCAGACGCTGCCGGCGATCGACCTGCCCTGCCCGGGCGGCGGCTCGCTGGACCTCGGCCGCGCCCCCGGCGTCCCCACCGTGGTGAACCTCTGGGCCAGCTGGTGCGGCCCCTGCCGAGAGGAGCTGCCGCTGGTCCAGCAGCTGGCCGACGCCGGCGGCGACCGGCTGTCGGTGGTCGGCGTCATCAGCAGGGACGGCGCCCCGCAGGCCGGGTCCTTCGCCGCGGACGCCGGCGCCACCTTCCCCAGCGCCTTCGACGGGGACGGCGAGCTGATGGCCGAGCTGGGCCTGGGGGCGCTGCCCTACACCTACCTCCTCGACGCCGACGGCGGGATCACCCACGTCCAGGTGGGGCCGGTCGCCGACCTCGCCGAGCTGGAGGGCCTGGTCGCCGAGCACCTGGGGGTGACGCTGTGACCGACGCGCCCACCGCCGAGGCCGCCCTGCCGGAGTACCTGCGCCGGCTGCTCGCCGCGGGCGACCTGCCGCTGCGCCACCGGATGCCCCGGCCCACGGCGACCGCCCGGCGCTCGGCGGTGCTCATCCTGTTCGGCGAGGGTCCGCGCGGTGCCGACGTCCTGCTGATCGAGAAGTCCGCCCACCTGCGCACCCACGCCGGGCAGCCCGCCTTCCCCGGCGGCGGCGCCGACCCCGGCGACGACTACCCGGTGGGCACGGCGCTGCGGGAGGCCGAGGAGGAGGCCGGCATCGACCCCGACGGCGTCCGCGTGCTCGCCACGCTGCCGGAGCTGTTCCTGGGGCCCTCGGACAACCTCGTGGTGCCGGTCGTGGCCTGGTGGGACGACCCGCGCGACGTCATGGTGGGCGACCCCCGCGAGGTGGCCCGGGTGGCCCGGGTGCCGCTGGCCGACCTCGCCGACCCGGCCAACCGCTTCCGCGTCTCCCACCCGTCGGGCTACGTCGGCCCCGCGTTCGGCGTCGCCGGCATGGTCGTCTGGGGCTTCACCGGCGGCCTGCTCGACGCGATCCTCGAGGCCGCCGGGCTGGCCCGGCCCTGGGACACCAGCGACGTGCGGCAGCTGCCGCCGATCGGGGTCCGCCGCCCGCAGCTGCCCGGCACCCTCGACCCGGTGGACGACGAGGACGCCGCCGCGCCGACGGTGGCCGACCCCGCACCCGACGGCCCTCCGGCAAGTACCGTTCCCCCGCGATGAGGGGGCTGGGGATGTCGCGACGCGGCCGGGCGCTGCTCGCCGGGGCAGTGCTGGTCGCCACGGTCCTCACCGGCTGTGGCGGGGGGACGGCGGAGCAGGCGGCGCCGTCGTCCGGCCCGGCACCGGGCACCGTGACGACCGCGCCCGACGGCGTCCAGGAGGTCACCCTGCAGACGCAGGACGACTACGTCTTCACCCCCGACTCCTTCACCGTCGCGCCGGGTGAGGTGCGGCTGACCGTGGTGAACGACGCCGAGCAGACGACCCACAACTTCCGCTTCACCCCGGGCGACGGGCCCGCACCGATCCAGCCGGAGATCCCGCTGCTGGCGCCGGGGGAGAGCAAGACCATCGAGTTCGCCGTGACCGCGCCCGGCGACTACGGCTTCGAGTGCAGCTTCCACACCCAGCTGGGGCAGTTCGGCACCATGACGGTCAGCGGCTGAGCGGCGTCATGTCGATCGTCGACCTCGTCCTCATCGGCCTGGCGCTGGTCTTCGCCTTCTCCGGCTTCCGGCAGGGTGTGATCGTCTCGGCCACCTCGTTCTTCGGCTTCTTCGGCGGCGCGGTCCTCGGCGCGCAGCTGTCCCGACCGGTGGCCGACCGGCTCGACGGGACGGCGACCACGCGGGTGTTCGCGGCGCTGGTCGTCGTCCTCGCCGCGGCCCTGCTGGGTCAGGTGCTCGCCGGTGCGATCGGCCGGGCGGTGCGCCGCCGCGTGACGTGGCAGCCGGCCGAGATCGTCGACTCGGTGGCCGGCGCGGTGCTGTCGGCGGTCGCGGTGCTGCTGGTCGCCTGGATGGTGGCCACCCCGCTGGCCAACGCGCCGTTCCCCCAGGTCTCCAGCCAGGTGAAGAACTCGGCGCTGGTGCAGGCGGTCGACCGCATCGTCCCCGATGGCGTACGAGGGGTCTACGACTCGCTGCGGGAGGCGATCGACCGCAACGGGCTGCCCGACGTCCTGGACCCGCTGACCCCCACGGAGGTGCCCGACGTCGCGGCGCCGGACCAGGCCCTGCTCTCCAGCCCGGTCGTCACCTCGGTGTCGGGCTCGGTGGTGCAGGTCAGCGGGGTCGCGCCGTCGTGCTCCCGGCAGATCGACGGCTCCGGCTTCGTGTACGCGCGGGAGCGCGTGATGACCAACGCGCACGTGCTCGCCGGTGTCACCGACCCGGTCGTCACCGCGGAGGGCGAGGAGTACGACGCCGTCCCGGTGTACGTCGACGAGGAGACCGACGTCGCGGTGCTCGCCGTCCCCGGGCTGCCGCAGATCCCGCTGGCCTTCTCGCCGGAGCCGGCCGACACCGGCGACAGCGCGATCATCATGGGCTACCCCGGCGGCGGCGGGCTGTTCGTCGGGCCGGCCCGGGTGCGCGACCACACCGGCATCAGCGGGCCGGACTTCCGCAACGAGCAGACCGTGGTCCGCGACGTCTACGCGCTCTACGGCGAGGTGCGCGCCGGCAACTCCGGCGGCCCGCTGTTCGACCCGCAGGGCCAGGTGCTCGGCGTCGTCTTCGCCTCGGCCATCGACGACCCGCTCACCGGTTACGCGCTCACGAACGAGCAGGTCGAGGGCGCCGCCGTGACCGGCCAGACCTCGTCCACCCCGGTCGCCACGGGCGCCTGCGAGTAGTAGAAGGACCCCCCTGCCCCCCACCGCTCGCAGGCTCGCGTCGGGACCCTGCAGAGGGGCCGTTCCAGCACGTCACCGGGCTCGCGGTGGGCCCCTGCAGAGGGGCCGTTCCAGCACGTCTCCGGGCTCGCGGTGGGCCCCTGAAGGGCGGCCGTTCCAGCACGTCACCGGGCTCGCGGCGGGCCCCTGCAGGGAGGCCGACGTCAGCCGCTGGCCCAGGTGGTCAGCGCCGCGTTGACCTCCTCGGGCACCTCCTCGTGCGGGAAGTGCCCGACCCCCGGCAGCTCCCGCCACTCGTAGGCCCCGGCGACGTAGCGGCCCGACCCGCGGGCCGACGACGGCAGCACGCAGGGGTCGAGGACGCCGTGCAGTTGCAGGGTCGGCGCGGTGACCGGCGCGGCCATCCGGCGGGCGTAGCGCAGCCCGTCGGGGCGCAGCTGGGAGCGGCCGGCCCAGCGGAAGTACTCCATCGAGCCGTAGGCGGCCTGCGGGATGCGGGCGGCCGAGCGGTAGCGGGACACCGCCTCGGCGAACCCGGCGGTTGCGGTCCAGCCGGGGCCGGCCCAGCGGCGCATGAGCTCGGCGACCGGGTCGTCGTCGGCGCGGGTCAGCCGGCGCTCGGGCAGCCGCGGCAGCTGGAAGCCCAGGACGTGGCGCAGCGCCCGCCGCTGCGCGCCGTCCTTCAGCGCCGCCCGCAGCTGCCGGGGGTGCGCCATGGAGAGCACCGCCAGCCGGCGGACGCTGCGCGGGTGCAGCGCGGCCATCGTCCAGGCCACCAGCCCGCCCCAGTCGTGGCCGACGACGACGGCGTCCTGCTCACCCAGCGCGCGGACCAGTGCGGCGACGTCGGCGGTGGCGGTCGGCAGGTCGTAGCCGCGCGGGGGCTTGTCGCTGCCGCCGTAGCCGCGCAGGTCGGGTGCGACGGCGCGGAAGCCGGCCGCGGCGAGTGCCGGCAGCTGCGACCGCCAGGCCCACCAGAACTCGGGAAAGCCGTGCAGCAGCAGCACCAGCGGGCCCTCACCGGCCTCGGCGACGTGCAGCCGGACGCCGTTGGCCGACAGGTCGCGGTGGGTCCACGGACCGGGCAGCAGGACGCTGGTGGCGTCCGGCCGCTCCTCGTCGGGAGTGCTCACCGGTGCGGGCGCGGGGCGCGCCCGCTCAGACGGTGTAGTTCTCGTTGCCGCGCAACTGGACGCGGCCGTTGGAGACGGTCGGCACCTCACGGTGACGCTGACCGGGGGCCTCGCGGTGGATGACCTCGGGCAGATCACGCAGGGTCTCGAGGGTCCGCTCGGGCTTCTCGATCTTCTTCAGCTGCCCGCGGCCGACCAGCGCCGCGACGGCGGCCAGCAGCACGAAGAACGCCCAGACGATGAGATAGGAGATCCAGCGCTGGAGGCCCAGCCACGTGAGGAACTCGGCGATCGTGATGAACAGGAAGACCGTGGAGACGCCCAGCAGCACCCCGGCGGCACCGAACGCCCCGGCGCCGATGCCGGCCTTCTTCGCCGACCTGCCGACCTCGGCCTTGGCCAGCTCGACCTCGCTGCGGATCAGCGTCGAGACGTCCGCCATGGCGCTCTGCACCAGAGCGCCGACGGAGGGCTCTTCCGTGCGGGTGGTGCTCCGTGCCCCGGACGGGCTAGACGGTGCGCTGTGGGCCACGAGGGGCACCTCCTGGGGACGACGGGCGGCTTCCGGGCCGCCCGACGCGAGCGGCCCACCGTGGGGAATGGTGCCCCATGATCACCGGTCGCGCGCCCCGGCCTCCCGCACCGAGGCGCGGGAGGCCAGGACGGCGGCCCTGGTGACGTGCTGGAACGGCCACCCTTCAGGGGCCCGCGCCGAGCCTGCGAGGCGTGGGGGGAAGGGCGGTCCTTCGTCAGTCGTCGGACGACGAGCTGGCCGGCAGCTTGTCCTTGATCAGGTTCATCACCGACGAGTCGGTGAGCGTCGTGACGTCACCGAGGTCGCGGTTCTCGGCGATGTCCCTCAGCAGCCGGCGCATGATCTTGCCCGAGCGGGTCTTGGGCAGCTCCTGCACGACCATGATCTGGCGCGGCTTGGCGATCGGGCCGATGTCCTTGGCCACGTGGGTGCGCAGCTGCTGGACCAGCTCGTCGCCGGAGTCCTCGGCGTTCCCGCGGAGGATGACGAAGGCGACGATGCCCTGGCCGGTGGTCGGGTCGCTGGCGCCGACGACCGCCGCCTCGGCGACGGTGGGGTGCGCGACCAGCGAGGACTCGACCTCGGTGGTGGAGATGCGGTGCCCCGACACGTTCATGACGTCGTCCACCCGGCCGAGCAGCCAGATGTCGCCGTCGGCGTCCTTCTTGGCGCCGTCCCCCGCGAAGTAGACGTTCTTGCCGAACCGCGACCAGTAGGTGTCGACGTAGCGGTCGTCGTCGCCCCAGATGGTGCGCAGCATCGACGGCCACGGCTCGGTGAGCACCAGCAGCCCGGTCGTGTCGTCGCCGAGCTCGTTGCCCTCGTCGTCGACGACCTTCGCGGAGATGCCGGGGAACGGCGTCTGCGCCGACCCGGGCTTGAGGCTGGTGACGCCGGGCAGTGGGTTGATCATGTGCGCGCCGGTCTCGGTCTGCCACCAGGTGTCCATGATCGGGCAGCGGCCGCCGCCGATGTGCTCGTGGTACCAGAGCCAGGCCTCGGGGTTGATCGGTTCACCGACCGAGCCGAGGACCCGCAGCGAGGACAGGTCGAACTTGGCCGGGATGTCCTCGCCCCACTTCATGAAGGTCCGGATCACCGTGGGCGCGGTGTAGAGGATCGTGACCTTGTACTTCTCGATCAACTCGAACCAGCGGCCGCGGTGCGGGGTCTCCGGCGTCCCCTCGTACATGATCGAGGTGGCCCGGTTGGCCAGCGGCCCGTAGACGATGTAGCTGTGGCCGGTGACCCAGCCGATGTCGGCCGAGGTCCAGAAGACGTCGGTGTCGGGCTTGAGGTCGAAGGTCGCCCAGTGCGAGTAGGCGACCTGGGTGAGGTAGCCGCCGGAGGTGTGCAGGATGCCCTTCGGCGACGCCGTCGTCCCGGACGTGTACATGATGTAGAGCGGGTGCTCGGCGTCGAACGCCTCGGCCGTGTGCTCGGTCGACTGCCGGTCGACGACGTCGTGCCACCACAGGTCCCGACCGTCGGTCCACTCGACGTCCTGCTCGGTCCGCCGGACGACGAGCACGTTGCGGACGCTGTCCGTGCGGCCGACCGCCTCGTCCACCGCCGGCTTGAGCGCGCTCGGGGCGCCACGCCGGTAGCCGCCGTCGGAGGTGATCACCAGGACGGCGCCGGAGTCGGTGATCCGGCTGGCCAGCGCGTCGGAGGAGAACCCGCCGAAGACCACCATGTGGACGGCGCCGATGCGGGCGCAGGCCAGCATCGCGACGACCGCCTCCGGGATCATCGGCATGTAGATGGCCACCCGGTCGCCGGTCTGCACGCCGAGCTCCACCAGCGCGTTCGCGGCCTTGCAGACCTCGTCCTTGAGCTGGGCGTAGGTGATCGTGCGGGTGTCGCCCGGCTCGCCCTCCCAGTGGTAGGCGACCTGCTCCCCGTGACCGGCCTCGACGTGCCGGTCGACGCAGTTGTAAGCGACGTTGAGCTTGCCGCCGACGAACCACTTGGCGAAGGGCGGGTTGCTCCAGTCCAGGACCTCGTCCCACTTCTGCGTCCAGGTCAGCCGGTCGGCCGCCTCGGCCCAGAAACCCAGCCGGTCCTGCGCCGCCCGCTCGTAGACGTCGGGACCCACGTTGGCCTGGGCCGCCAGCTGCTCCGGTACCGGGAACCGGCGGCCCTCCAGCTCGGTCGACTCGCTCATGCGACTCCTCCTGCTCCGTGGCGTCGTCGTCGACGCCTGTCCTGTGTCCGGTCGTCGCGGTCGGCACCCGGCGTCCCGGCAGCAGCGCGACGCGGAGTGCTCTGTGCCACACCGTATGACCCCCGACGCTTCCCGTCTGCCTGGCGCAACCTCGGCGCACCGGGGCGCGTGGTCCGGTTCGCGCGCGGCGGCCAGACTGGCCGGGTGACGGCAGGGGGACAGGCGGCGGTGGCGGCGCGGGTGCCGGGTGCGGCGGCGCTCGGGCTGCTCGCGCCGCCGGCTGCGCCTGCCGTCCCCGCTGCGCTCCTCGCCGACGCCGCCTGGACCGCCGACCGGCTGACCACGCTCGGGGCGCGGTACGCCTCCGACGACCGGCGGGTGCTGGCCACCGTGTGGTGGTACTCGGCGTCCTCGGTGCTGCTCACGCCGGCGCTGGCCGGGCTGGCCACCGGGCTGCCGCTGTCGGCACGGCTGGTCGACACCTCGGTGGCCCTGCTCGGGGGCGGGACGCCGATCGCCGCCACGTCCTCCGCACCGGGCACGGACACCGCCGCGGAGCTGCGGGAGAGTCTCTCCGCGGTGGTCGACGCCGTGGCCGCGGCCGGCCGGATGCGGGCCCGGCCGCTGTGGGCGATCGCCACCGACTCGCTGGCCAACCGGCTGCTCGCCCTGGGGCGGGCGCTGGGGGACGAGCGGCGGGTCACCGCACTGGCCGCCCCGCTGGCCGCCGCCGTCGGTCCGCCGCTGCCGGCGCCCCGCTACGTCGACGTCGCCGGTGTGCGCTTCACCCGGCGGGTGTCGTGCTGCCTGCTCTACCGGCTGCCGCCCGAGCCGCTGTGCACCTCCTGCCCGCGCCGGCCCGCCGCCGAGCGCGAGGTGCTGCTGGAGGACACCGCCGCGCGGATGCGCTGAGAAAGGACCCCGTCCTCCTCACCCCTCGCGAGCTCGGGGCGAGCCTCGGGACGGGGCCTGGGCGCCGGGACGCGAGCGTGCATCCGGGTCCACCAGGACGGGTCGCGCTCGCCGGCGAAGACCTGCCGGGTCAGCGTCACCGGGACGCTCCCTCCGGCTCAGCCGGCCGCCGAGCGGCGGGCGAGCACGACCGCGTAGGTGAACTCCCGCCCGTCGCGGGCCACCGGCAGCAGCAGCTCCTCGGCGTCCGCCGTCGTGGGCAGCCGGGCGAGCGCCTCCCGCAGCCGCGGGGCCGGGGAGCTGCACCAGATCGCCAGGACGCCGTGGGGGCGCAGCGCCGCCACCGCGCCGGCCAGCCCGGCCGGGCGGTAGAGCGCGTCGTTCGACTGGTGCACGAGGAAGCCCGGCCCGTTGTCGACGTCGAGCAGCACGGCGTCCCACCGGCCGTCGTGCCCGGCCAGGACGTCGGCGACGTCCCCGGTGCGCATCCGCAGCCGGGGGTCGCCGGGGAGGAGCGCCGGGAGCCTGCCCTCCTCGGCCCACCGCACCAGGGGCGCGTGCAGCTCGGCCACCTCGACGGTGCCGACCCGCGGCTCGGCGAGCGCGGCGGCCGCCGTCCACCCCAGGCCGAGGCCGCCGACGAGCACCCGCAGGTCGCGGCCCGGCAGGCGGCGCAGCGCCTCGGTGGCCAGGGCGCGCTCGGTGGTGGTGTCGACGTCGTCCATCGCGAAGACGCCGTCGACGACCAGCTCGAGGTGCGTGTCGCCGTCGTCGGTGGTGCGCCGGCGGAGGGCCACCTCGCCGTGCGGCCCCTCGGCCCGGCCCAGCGTCTCGAGCACCGGCCCACCCCATCACGGCAGGAACAGCATGGTGTCGCCGAACTCGTGCCACAGGTAGCCGCCGGCGGCGGCCCGCGCGTAGGCCCGGTCGACCAGCTCGCGGCCCGCCACCGCCTCGAGCAGCAGCAGGTGGCTGGCGTCGGGCGCGTGCAGCCCGGTGAGCAGGCCGGTGACGACGCGGGCGGGGCGGTCGGGGCCGAGCACCAGGTCGGTCCAGCCGGCGTCCGCACGGGTGACGCCGTCCTCGCCGGTCGCGGTCTCCAGCGCGCGGGTGACCGTGGTCCCGACGGCGACGACCCGGCTCCCGGCTGCGCGCGTGGCGTTGACCAGCCGGGCGGTGACCTCGGGCACTCGGTAGCGCTCCGGCGCCGGCGGCTCGTGCAGCTCGGGACTGGAGACGCCGGCGTGCAGCACCACCGGGACGACGGGGACGCCGCGGGCCATCAGCCGCACCAGGACCCGGTCGGTGAACGGCCGCCCGGCGCTGGCGTTCTCCGCGCTGCCGGGTTCGGTGGCGTAGACGTTCTGCGTGTCGGCCAGCGGGACGGCGACACCGAGGTAGCCGTAGCGGATCGGCGCGCCGTGCCGCTGCAGGTGCTCGGCGGCGGGGACGGCCGGGTCGGGGCGGGCCCGCCACAGCCGGGACGCCCGCGCCGGTGTCGGGAAGCCCTCGACCAGCCGCAGCCGGACGCCGCCGGGCAGGTCGAGCACCGTTCCGGGCTCCACGCCGCGATCGGGGCCGTCGTTGTCCGGACGGCGCAGCTCCACGACCCAGTCGCCGTCGTCCAGCGTCGTGGCGACGTGCAGCGGGGCGCGGACGCCGTCGGCCCGCCGGACGTCGAGGCGCGCGGGCAGCGTCGCCGAGGTGTTGACGACGACGAGGTCGCCGGGCTCGAGCAGCCCCGGCAGGTCGCGGAAGGTCGTCTCGGTGAGCCCGTCGGGCCGGACCGCCATCAGCCGGACGCCGTCGCGGGCCAGGCCCCGGCGCTCCGGCGGCGCGGCCGCCTCGGCTCCCATGGTGCGCGCGGTCACCGGCCGGCCTCCGCCGCGACGGCCAGGTCCGCGGCGCGGTAGCGGCCGCTGGGCAGGTCGCCGTCCACCAGCCGCAGCAGGGCGGGGACGACGGCCGCCGGCTCCGGCAGCCCGGTGGCGTCGGGGTCGGCCGCGCGGTGCATGTCGGTGGCCATGTCGCCGGGGTCGACGGCGTACACCCGCAGCGCCGGGTGCTCGGCGGCGAGGACGGCGGTCAGCTGGTCCAGCGCGGCCTTGCTCGCGCCGTACCCGCCCCAGCCCTCGTAGGCCTCGACCGCGGCGTCGCTGCTGATGTCGAGCACGACCCCGCCGGCCCGCTCGAGCGCCGGCAGCACCGCCTGGACCAGGGCGAGCGGGGCGACGGTGTTCACCGCCAGCACCCGCTCGAGGGCCGCGGGCGGCAGGTCGGCCAGCCGGGGGAGCGGGGTGGGGCCGAGCTCGCTGGCGTTGTTGACCAGCAGGTCGAGCCGGTCGCCGACGGCAGCGGCGAGCGCGGCGCGGTGGGCGGGGTCGGCGACGTCGCCGGGGACGGCGGTGACCAGGTCCGGGCGGGGCAGCGCGGCGACGGTGGCGGCCAGCCGGTCGGGGGTGCGGCCGTCGACGACGAGCCGCCAGCCGCGGTGGCTCAGGGCCTCGGCGAGGGCAGCGCCCAGACCGCGGGAGGCCCCGGTGAGGAGTGCGGTGGGAGGTGTCATGGCGCTACCGTCGGACCTGAAGTGCACTTGAGGTCAAGGGAGGCGTGGTGGACGGGCTGCTGACCATCGGGCAGGTGGCCGAACGGTCGGGGATGGCGGTCTCCGCGCTGCGCTACTACGAGGCGCAGGGGCTGGTCACGGCCACCCGGACGCCCGGCGGCGCGCGGCGCTTCCCGCGCAGCGTGCTGCGCCGGCTGGCGTTCGTCCGCGCCGCGCAGAACGTCGGGCTGACGCTGCCGGAGATCCGCGAGGCGCTGGCCACGCTGCCCGACGGGCGCACGCCGTCGGCCCGCGACTGGGCCCGGCTCTCCGCGTCGTGGCGGGACCGGCTCGACGAGCGGATCCGGGCGCTGGAGCAGCTGCGCGACGGGCTGTCGTCGTGCATCGGCTGCGGCTGCCTGTCGCTGACCCGGTGCGCGCTGTACAACCCCGGCGACGTCCGCGGCGCCGAGGGGCCGGGGGCGCGGCTGCTGTCCCCGGCGCTGCGGCGGGTGCCGCCGACCTCCAACGCAGGGTGACCACAGCGAGGGACCCGGGGTGACCACCGGGGCCATCGCGGGGACCACGGCGACGGACGCAGGGTGGCGTCCCCGTGTCGCACGGCGGCCGGGTGCAGGAGAAGATCGCCGCGTGGGGCTGATGCCGGCTGCATTCCTCGGCCACGGTAACCCGGTGAACGCGCTCGAGGACAACCGCTACACCCGGGCCTGGCGCGCGTTCGGGCAGGCCGTGCCCCGTCCGCGCGCGGTCCTGGTGGTCTCGGCGCACTGGTATGTGCACGCGACCGCGCTGACCGCGATGCCGCGGCCGCGCACGATCCACGACTTCTTCGGTTTCCCGCGCGCGCTCTACGACGTCCGCTACGACGCACCCGGGCTGCCCTCGCTGTACGAGGAGGTCGCCGACCTGGTCCACCCGACCTGGGTGGGCGCCGACCTCGACAGCTGGGGCTTCGACCACGGCGCCTGGTCGGTGCTGCGGCACGTCCTCCCCGACGCGGACGTGCCGGTGGTCCAGCTGTCGGTCAACGCGCTCGAGCCGGCCGAGCACCACCTGCGCCTGGGCGCCGCGCTCGCCCCGCTGCGGGAGGACGGCGTGCTGGTGATCGGCAGCGGCAACGTCGTCCACAACCTGCGCGCGGTCAGCCGCGCGATGCCCGAGTCCGGGTACGACTGGGCGCAGCGCTTCGACGAGGCGGTCCGCGAGGTGGTGCTCGAGCGGCCGACCGAGGTCGCCGCCCTCGACGGGCACCCGGACGCCGGCCTCGCCGTCCCCACGCCCGACCACTTCCTGCCGCTGCTCTACGTCGCCGGGATGGCGGGGGCGACCGGCACGACGGCCGAGCTGCTGGTCGACGGGTTCACCGACGGCTCGCTGTCGATGGCCTCCTACACCGTCGGCCTGACGCCGCTGCCGGACGACGACGGAGCCGCCGCGCCCCGGCCGTAGACGGCCTGCCCACCCCGTCCGACGTCCCGCTCCGCCCGCCGCCTCGCTCAGCCCGTGGCGGCGGGCGGTTCGGCGCTCCCCACGTCGCTGATGCGGGGGAACGGCTTCGTGGAGAAGACGATCTCCACGGGCAGGCCGAAGAACTCGGCGATCCGCAGCGCCAGGTGGAGGCTGGGGTTGTACTCGCCGCGCTCCAGGTAGCCGACGGTCTGGTAGTGCACGCCCAGCGCATCGGCCAGCTCGCGCCGGGTGACGCCCTGCTCGGCACGCAGCAGCGCGATCCGGTTGTAGACGGCGTCCCCGCCGGTTCGGTCGCCGCTCACCGCACCCACTGGCCGGCCGTGTCGCGGGCGGCGGCGACCTGCGAGCCGCACTGCCGGCGGGCCATCCGGCGCAGCACCACGGGGGTGATCAGCAGGCCGACGACGGCCCAGGAGGTGAGCACGAGGGCGACGTACCCGGTGCGCCACGACCCCGTCAGCTCGACTGCGGCGGCGGCATCGGGGAGGAAGGCCGAGCGCATGCCCAGTCCGAGCCAGTAGACCGGGAACACCTGCGCTGCCACCTGCAGCCAGCCCCACAGCGCCTGCACCGGGAAGAAGATCCCCGAGATGGCGGTGAGGAGCAGGGCCGGCACCATGCCCCAGGTGCTGAGCTTCTGGACGTTCGGCAGCACGGCACCCAGCACCATGCCCAGTGGCATCGTTGCCGCCATCCCCAGGAGGAGCACCCACAGCGCGGTCAGCCATCCTGCCGCTCCGCCGGGCATGACGCCGTCGAAGAGCAGGGCGCTGGGGACCAGGATGACCACCAGCGTGGGGAGCAGGCCCAGCGAGTGGTGGAGGACCTGTCCGGTGACATAGCCCTGCATGCCGTGCGGCAGCGACCTGTAGCGGAGCAGCGTGCCGTCCTCGCGTTCCATCACCAGCGCGGAGGCGGGGCCCATCACGACGTTGAAGGCCACCAGCGCCGCGAGGATGCTCGGCAGTGCGACGGTCGGGTAGAGCAGCGCCGTCCCCTCGACCTCGTCCTCCCGGTTGAACCACAGGTAGGCCAGCGTCGCCATGCCCATGAACACGTAGAAGGCCTGGTCCTGCGGGCTGCGCACGCTCTGACCGAACTCCGTCCAGCCGCGCCTCAGGCCCAACCGGACGGCGTGCGTCGTGCCTCCGCTCACGGGGTCACCTCCACGAGCTGCGGCCGGCCGCCGGACTCGTGCCTGGCCACCATCGCGAGGTAGGTGTCCTCCAGGTTGGCGCGCCGGACCTCCAGGTCGGCGACGTCGTCGCCGTACTGCTCGAACAGCCGCCGCACGAAGGTGGTCGGCTCGTCGGTGGCGTGCACGAAGCGCTCGCCGTGCCGGGACCAGCGGACCTCGCTGATCGCGGCCACCTGGCGGTTCAGGGCCTCGGCGCTGCCGTCGGCGACGATCCGGCCCCCGGCGAGGACGAGGATCCGGTCGGCCAGCCGCTCGGCCTCGGCCAGGTCGTGCGTCGTGAGCAGGATGCTGGTGCCCTCCAGGTCGGAGAGCCGGTGCACCAGGTCGTGGAAGTCGCGACGCGCCTCGGGGTCGAAGCCGGCGGTCGGCTCGTCGAGGAAGAGGAGCTCGGGGTGGCCGACGATCCCGACAGCGACGTCCAGTCGCCGCCGTCGTCCGCCGGAGAGGGCAGCGATCTTGCGGTCGGCGTCGGCGGTGAGGCCGACGGTGTCGAGCAGCCGGTCGACGTCGTAGGGGCGCGGCCGCCCAGGGGTGGCGTAAGGGCGGTAGTAGCCGCCGAGCTGGGTGAGCAGCCGACGCGGCGTCCAGCGCGGGTGGTCCCGCCACGACTGCAGGACGACGCCCACCCGTGCGCGCCAGGCGTCGTCGGCGCGGGCCGGGTCGGCGCCGAGCACGGTGACCTCGCCGGCCGACGGGAGTCGGAAGCCCTCCAGGACCTCCATGGTCGTGCTCTTGCCGGCGCCGTTGGGCCCGAGCAGGCAGACCACCTCGCCGGGGTGGACGTCGAGGTCGACGCCGGTGAGGACCTCGTGGGCGCCGTAGCTCATCCGCAGGCCGCGCACTCGGACCACCGGTTGTCCCGCCACGTCCCCGGTCATCGCGCCTCCTCGACGGCTTGCTGTGTGATCATAGTAGATGTACTACATCGGCAGTACAAATACTCGCATTCGGACGACGGGGGATCGGAATGGCGGCGCGAACGGTGCTCCTGTCGGCGGCCCGCTGGCTGGCGCTGGTGATTCCGCTGGTCGACGTCACGCTGGTGATCACCGGGGTGCTGTCGCTGCGGACCGGCATCATCGTGGCGCTGATCCTGGAGGTGCTGCTCGCCGTCGTCCTGGTCGTCGAGGCGGCCGCCTTCCGCCGGGCGTACCGGGTCACGCGGCGGGACGGCGGCAGCCGTCGTGCGGGGCTGGTGGCGGGAGCGGAGGCCGTCTGGCCGCCGGTGGTGCTCCGCCTGGCCCGCGCCGAGGCCGGCGTCGTCCGTGCGCTGTGGTGTGCGGTGCGGCGCCGCTCGGGCGTCGGACCGGACGACGTGCCGCTGCCCTACGCCGGCCGCTTCCGCGTGGTGCTCGGCGCGCTGACCGTCCTCGGCGCGCTCGAGACCGTCGTCGTCCACGTGCTGCTGCCGTGGGAGACCGCGCGGTGGGTGCTGCTCGCGGTGTCGCTGTACGCGCTGGTCTGGGTGGTCGGCTCCGGCCTGTCGCTGTTCCAGCACCCGCACCTGCTGCGGGACGACGAGCTCGTGCTGCGGTTCGGGCACCTGCGCTCGGCCGTCGTCCCGCTGGCCGGCCTGGTGGCGGTCCGGCGCAGTGTGGAGTCCGAGCACAAGAAGGTCCTGGTCCGCGACGGCGACCGGCTCGTGCTGTCGGTCATGGGGGACACGGACGTCGAGCTGCGCTTCGATCCGCCGGTGCACGTGGCGGGGCAGGGCGAGCCAGTGGCCCGCGTCGCGTTCTGGGCCGACGATCCGCACGCGGTGGTCCGGCTGCTCCGCGACCGCGCCGTCCCGGCCGGCCGCTGACGTTCGCGTCTCGGCCCCTCGACGTCCCCGCGGGAACGCTGGACACGGGACCGCGCCGCCCGTCGGCGGCGGCTCGGCCGTTCCCGCGGGAACGGCCGCTCTTCGGAGTCGTTCCCGTGAGCGCCGCGCTGACCTGCGGTTGTGTCATCCCCCGGCCCTAGTCTCCGTACAGGCGTTCGAGGAGGAGGGGCCGTGTCGGAGGAGTGCGGGGGCGGCGAGCTGCCGGTGGAGGAGCTGGCGCGGCGGATCACCAGCGGAGCGGTGCGGCTGGCGGCGGCCACGGCGGCGTGGCTGGCGCTGATCGCGGAGTTCGACCGCCGCGGCGGATGGGGTGCGGTCGGCATCCGGTCGTGTGCGCACTGGCTGGCCTGGCAGTGCGGCCTCTCACCGGGCGCGGCCCGGAAACACGTGCGGGTGGCCCGCGCCCTGACCGCCCTGCCCGCGACCGCGGCGGCCTTCACCGCCGGTCGGTTGTCCTACGCCAAGGTCCGGGCGCTGACCCGGGTGGCCGAGCCGGGCACCGAGCCGGCGCTGCTGGAGCTGGCGCACGAGCTGACCGCCGCCCAGCTGGAGCGGGTGGTCCGGGCGTGGCGCCGATCCGACGCCATGGATGACGCGACCGTGATCGCCAAGCGGCGCTTCGACTCCTGGTGGGACCAGGACGGGATGCTGCACGTGCGGATGTGCCTGGCAGCCGAGGAGGGCGCGCAGTTCCTCGCCGGGGTGGACTCCCTGGCCGAGCGCACCGCCCGCCGCGAGCGGGCCGCGGCCACGCGAGCCGGCGCCGAGCAGGGCGCCGGCCCGGGGGACGACGAGGTGGCCCGCGCCCGGGACCGCAGCACCGCCCGGCGCTGCGCGGCCGTCGCCCAGCTGGCCTCCGCCGCGGCCGACGCCGACCGCCGGGCCGGGGACCCGCCGCGCCGGGAGGTGGTGGTGCACGCCGATGCCGCGGTGCTCGCCGACGACGCCGCCGCCGGCCGCGCCCACCTGGAGGGCGGTCCGGCGCTGCACCCCGCCCAGGTCCGGCGGATGCTGTGCGAGGCCACGGTGGTGACCATGCTCGAACGCGGCCGCGAGCCCCTCGCGGTGGGCCGGGCCCGGCGGTTTGCCACCCGGGCGCAGCGCCGGGCGCTGCACCGCCGCGACGGTGGCTGCGCCCGTCCCGGTTGTGCGGAGACCCGCATCGAGCGGCTGCACGCCCACCACCTGCGGCACTGGCTGCACGGCGGGGCGACCGACGTGGCCAACATGGTGCTGCTCTGCGACGCCGACCACGGCCTGGCCCACGACCTGGACCTGGTGATGGCCCGGCGCGACGGCCGGCTGGTGGTCACCACACCCGAGGGGCGCCGGGTGTGGGGCCCGGCCGACGTCGTCTTCGGCGATGGAGTGGCCGGGCTCGGCGGCGGGGTGCCCGACGGGCGGGCCGCCGGGGTCCAGCCGCTGGACAGCGCCATCGGACGCCGCCCGTCCGACGCCACCACCACCGGACCGACGGCACCGGTCGAGACGGCACCGGTCGAGACGGCACCGGTCGGGACGGCACCGACCGCGTCGATCACCCGGCTGCTCTTCCCCGACCAGCGACCCGACCTGCCCGACACCATGCACGTCAACGGCGAGCCGATGGACCTGGCCTACGTCGTCGGCGTCCTGCTGGCCAACCGG
>DATIMX010000346.1:0-14300 GCA_035474935.1 Geodermatophilus sp.
CTTGGTCTCGTAGTCGTGCGGGTCGATCTTGAGGCGCAGCCGCATCTCCTTGATGACGGTGAGCGCCTGGTTCCGCCGGGCCTCGCGGGCCTTCTGGGCGGACTCGTACTTGAACTTCCCGTAGTCCATGAGCTTGGCGACCGGCGGCCGGGCCATGGGCGCGACCTCGACGAGGTCCAGCTCGGAGTCCTGGGCCAGGCGCAGGGCCTCGCCGATCGGCACGATGCCGACCTGCTCGCCCTCGGGCCCGACGAGGCGGACCTCCGGGACGCGGATACGGTCGTTGATACGGGGCTCGGTGATGGCCTCTCCTCTGCTGCTGCATGGGGAGGGACTCGCTCCGGCACCGGACGCCGACATGAGAGAGGCCCCACGAGCGACTGCTCGTGGGGCCCACTCGCCGGGGTGCGCCGAGCCCGGGGGCTCGTGCACGCCGCGGGCCGACCGGTGGCCGGCTCCGCGATCCGGGACCTGGACGCCTCGACGGCGCCAGGTGGGAGCGGGCTCCTCTTGGTCGAGCGGCCCGGGGCGGGGCCGCTCGGTGGTTCGCGCGCCTCGTGTAGCGGGGAGGCACGCAGATACTACAGCGTCGCGGCAGGCGGCGTCATTCCCGGTCGCGGCCCCTGGTGAGGTTCTGGAACGGCCACCCTCCAGGGGCCCGCGCCGAGCCTGGTGAGGTCCTGGAACGGCCCTCCTGCAGGGTCCCGCCGCGAGCTCGCGAGTGGTGGGGGGCAGGAGGGTCCTCTTTCAGTCCTCGTAGAGCAGCGGCGGGGACGGCGGGGGCGGCGGCTGCTGCGCGCGGTGGGCGGCCAGCAGCGCCCGCAGCCCCTCGACGGCCTCGACCGCGCGGTCGCCGTCGGCGCCCTGGACGGCCAGCACGGCGAACTCGTCGTCGTTGGTGAGCAGCAGCGTCGCCCAGCGGAACCGGCGGTCGAAGCGGACGGCGCGCACCGCCGTCCACGGCAGCGTGCGCTCGCCGAACAGGTTGCGCACCCGGATGCCCCGCTCGTCGGCGTCCACCCGCGGGCGGCCCAGCGCCAGCAGGCCGGCACCGAGCACCAGGCCGAGCCCGACGACGGCGACCTGGTCGGCCACGGTGAACCGCGCCACGCCGGTCGCGTTCTGCGGCAGCGTCACCCCCACGTAGGTGAGGACGGCGGCGACGACGACGGCGGCCGCGGTGCACAGCAGCCGCCACCGGCGGGGGACGGCGGATACGGCAGGGGGCACGGCTCCAGGGTCCCAGGCCGGTGCCCGCACGCGTCGGCCGACTGGAGCGGACCGGCCCGTCCGCCGAGCCTGCGGCGTTACGCTGGCGGACGCTTCGCCACCCCGTCCAGTCCCGGCGGAGGCGTGCGGCCGACCGCCGAGAGGTGAGCGTGCACCACGACCAGCCGGGTCCCGACCGCTCCGTGCCCGACCTCCCCCTGGCCGACGAGCTGTCGGCCGTCTTCGCCCGGGTCGCCGGACTGCTGCTGTCCGAGGAGACGGTGGCGACCGCGCTCGGCCTGGTGAGCTCGATGGCCCTCGACACGGTCCCCGGGGCGGTGGGCGCGGGGATCTCGATCATGGACGAGCGCGGTCGCCGCAGCTCCGGGTCCACCGACGCCCGGGTCGAGCGCGCCGACGCCCTCCAGTACGAGTTGGACGAGGGGCCCTGCCTGGCCGCGGCCGCGGGCCGCCAGGTGGTCCGCGTGGACGACCTGACGACCGACCTCCGGTGGCCGCGGTGGGCCGCGGCGGTGGTCCCGTTCGGGCTGCGGGCGGCGATGAGCGCGCCACTGGTCGCCGGCGCCACCACGCTGGGCGCGCTGAAGGTCTACGCGGAGCAGCCGGGGTCCTTCGACGTCCACACCGAACGCCTGCTGACGATCGCCTCGGCGCAGGCGGCGATCCTCGTCGCCAACGTGCAGACCCGCGAGCGCGCCCGGCAGCTCAGCGAGGGGCTGCGGCAGGCGGTCAGGAGCCGGGACCTGGTGAGCACTGCCAAGGGCGTCGTCATGGCCCGGCACGGGGTTCCCGAGGACGTGGCCTTCGGCATGCTGGTGTCCCGTTCCGGCGAGGAGGGCGGCACGCTGGCCGACGTCGCCCGGGCGGTGGTCGACTCCGCCGTCCGCCGGCGACGATGAGCCTCCGCCCCGGGCCCACCGGGCCGTCCGGGCCTGAGGACTCCCTCGAGGAGGAACAGCGCCGCGCGCTGCGATCGGCCCTCGAGGTCGCCGACCTGACCCTGGACGAGCTCTGGATGCGGTACTTCGCGCTCGGCGGCTCCGCGGACCTCCTGGAGGTGGAGGGCCACGTGCAGGGGCTGATGCCGCTGCCGCCCGCGGAGGTCAACGTGCTCGCGCACGCCCTCAACGAACGGCTCGACGAGCTGTTCACCCAGCGCCGGGTCCCCTACCGTCCCCCGCTGCGCCGGGGCCGGGCCAGCGGGCCGTTCGCCGCGCTGCTGCGGCTGATGGAGGAGGCCCACGCCGCGCCCCCGGACCGGCTGCCCACCCTGGTCACCGAGGCCGGCACCGCCCTGGGCGTGCAGGTGACCGTCCACGTCGCCGACCACGAGCAGTGCCGGCTGTGGCCGCTGCTGCCGGAGGGTGCGACGTCCACCGGCTCGGTGCCCATCGACGGCTCGCTGCCCGGCCGGGTCTTCCAGACGATGCGGTCACTCCCCTCGGAGGCGGACGGACTGCGCCGGCTGTGGCTGCCGGTCCTCGACGGTGACGACCGGGTGGGCGTGCTCGAGGTGCGGGTCGACACACCGGCGGAGCTCTACGACCCCGGGCTGCGGGAGGAGTGCCGCTGGCTGGCGGAGCTGGTCGGCTCCCTGCTGGCGTCGCTGGGTCAGTACGGCGACGGCCTCGAGCGGCCCCGCCGGACCCGGTCCCGCAGTCCCTCGGCCGAGCTGCTGTGGCAGCTGCTGCCCCCGCTGACGGCCGGCAGCGGTGCGTTCATGCTGGCCGGGCTCCTGGAACCGGCCTACGAGGCGGGCGGGGACGCCTTCGACTACTCGTTGTCGGAGACGACCATCTCGCTGGCCGCCTTCGACGCGATGGGCCACGGCCTGCCCGCCGCCGTCCTCGTCGCAGCCGCCGTGTCGGCCTACCGCAGTGCCCGCCGCGACGGCCGGGACGTTCACGACCAGGCCCGGGCGATCGACGGCGTCGTGGCGGGCACCTTCCCCGGCAGCGCGTTCGTCACCGGCGTGCTCGCCGAGCTCGACGTCCCCAGTGGCCGGCTCCGCTACGTCAACGCCGGGCACCCCGCGCCGCACCTCCTGCGCGGCGGGAGGGCGGTGAAGTCGCTCGCCGGCGGACGGCGCATGCCCTTCGGGCTGGGCACCGGCGCTCTCACCGTGGCCGAGGAGGCGCTGCAGCCCGGCGACTGGCTGGCCGTGCACACCGACGGCGTCACCGAGGCCCGGGACGCGACCGGTGCCTGGTTCGGCGAGGAGCGGCTGGTGGACCTGCTCACCCGCGAGGTCGCCGGCGGCCAGTCCCCGCCGGAGACGGTCCGCCGGCTGATGCACGCCGTCCTGGACCACCAGGAGGGGCTGCTGCAGGACGACGCCAGCGTGCTGCTCGCGCGGTGGGCACCCGAGCCGCGCGCACTGTGAGCCGGCCGACCCCGGCAGGACACACCCCCGCAACGGGGACGACGCACCATGGTCGCGAGCGCCGTCGACGAGGGGGAACCGTGACCGATGTCCTGCCCGAGGCCCCGCCCGGGACCGAGGCGCCGCTGCCCCTGGCCGGGTACACCGTCGCGGTGACCGCGGCCCGGCGGCGCGAGGAGCTCGGTGCGCTGCTGGCCCGCCGCGGCGCACGGGTCGTCTACGCGCCGGCGATCCGCATCGTGCCGCTGGCCGACGACGCCGACCTGGTCGCCGCGACGCGGGAGGTGCTGGCGCAGCCGGTGGACCTGGTCGTGGCCACCACCGGCGTGGGCTTCCGCGGATGGCTGGAGGCCGCGGACGCCTGGGACCTGCCCCTGGTCGAGCACCTGCGCGACGCCCGCGTGCTCGCCCGCGGCCCCAAGGCGCGCGGCGCCATCCGCGGCGGCGGGCTGGTCGACGCCTGGTCTCCGGCGTCGGAGTCGTCGGCCGAGGTGCTCGAGCACCTGCTGTCGGGGGCCGAGGGACCGCTGCAGGGACGCCGCATCGCCGTCCAGCTGCACGGCGACCCCCTGCCGGACTTCGTCTCGGCGCTGCGAGCCACCGGCGCCGAGGTGCTCACCGTGCCCGTCTACCGCTGGGTGCTGCCCGAGGACGTCGAGCCGGTGCGCCGACTGGTCCGCTCCGTGGTGGCCGGCACGGTCGACGCGGTGACCTTCACCAGCGCCCCGGCCGCGGCGAGCCTGCTCACGGTCGCCGACGAGCTGGGCCTGCGTGCCGAGCTGGTCGCCGCGCTCACCTCCGGCGTCCTCCCGGTGGCCGTGGGCCCGGTGACCGCCGCCCCCCTCGACGCTGCAGGTGTCCCGTCGGTGCAGCCCGAGCGGGCCCGGCTCGGTGCCCTGGCCCGCGAGGTGGTGGCCCGGCTGCCCGAGCGCACCCCGGTGCTGCGCGTGGGCGGACGGGAGCTGCAGGCGCGGGGGTACGCCGCGCAGCTCGACGGCCGCCTGGTGGAGCTGGCGCCGGGCCCGATGGCCGTGCTGCGGGCGCTGGCCGAGCGGCCGGGCGTCGTCGTCCCGAAGACCGACCTCGTGGCCGGGCTGCCGGGCGGCGGGGACGCGCACGCCGTCGAGATGGCCGTCACCCGGCTGCGCGCGGCGCTCGGCCCCGGGGTGGTCGAGACGGTGGTCAAGCGCGGCTACCGGCTGAGCGTCTGAACCGGCGAGATCGCGCGATCTCGCACGTATCCGGGGCCCGGAGCGTGCGAGATCGCGCGATCTCGACCGGGACTACACGCCGGACATGCGGGCCCGGGGGCGCAGGTACACCGTCCAGGTGACGGCGAGGCAGACCAGGTAGAAGGCGATGAACACGAGGTAGGCCGAGTCGCCGGTGCCGGTGGTCAGGAACGACTGCCGGAACGCCAGGTTGACCAGCACGCCGCCGAAGGCCCCGACCGCGCCGGCGATGCCGATGAGCGCGCCGGACATGCGCAGCGCGTGCCGGTCGGCGGTCGCCGAGTCCTCGCCGGCGGCCACCCGCTGCTGGGCCTGGGTGCGGAAGATCGCCGGGATCATCTTGTAGGTCGAGCCGTTGCCGATGCCGCTGAGCACGAACAGCGACACGAAGCCGACGACGAACAGCGCCAGCGACCCCACCTGGCTGGCGCTCCACACGATCGCGGCGCCGACCGCCATGGCCGCGAAGTTCCAGAAGGTGATGCGCGCACCGCCGAAGCGGTCGGCCAGCGAGCCGCCGAGCGGGCGGATCAGCGAGCCCAGCAGCGGGCCGAGCCAGGTCAGCGACGCCGCGGCGAGGGGCGTGGCGAAGTCGGACGTGAACTGGTTCTGCAGCACCTGGCCGAAGGCGAACCCGAAGCCGATGAACGAGCCGAAGGTGCCGATGTACAGGAACGACATGATCCAGGTGTGCGGCTCGCGGGTGGCCTCACGCATGGCCCGCGGCTGGTTGCGCACCGTCGACAGGTTGTCCATGAGCAGCGCTGCGCCGACGGCGGCCACGACGATCAGCGGGATGTACACGACCAGCACCAGCCGCGGGTGCTGCACGCCCGCGGTGGCCAGCACGAGCAGGCCCACCAGCTGGACGACGGGCACGCCGAGGTTGCCGCCGCCGGCGTTGAGGCCCAGCGCCCAGCCCTTGAGCCGGTTCGGGTAGAAGGCGTTGATGTTGGCCATGGAGCTGGCGAAGTTGCCGCCGCCGACGCCGGCCAGGCAGCTGACGACCAGCAGCGTCGTGTAGTCCACGCCGGGCTCCAGGACGACGGCCGTGGCGATCGTGGGGACCAGCAGCAGCGCGGCGCTGACGATCGTCCAGTTGCGCCCGCCGAACTTCGCGACGGCGAAGGTGTAGGGCAGCCGGACGAACGCCCCGAGCGCCGTCGGCAGCGTGGTGAGCAGGAACTTCCCGGCCGGGTCGATGCCGTACACGGCCTCGGGCAGGAAGAGCACGAGCACCGACCACAGGCTCCAGATCGAGAAGCCGATGTGCTCGGAGAACACCGAGAAGAAGAGGTTGCGGCGGGCGACCGGCTTGCCCGCGGACTCCCAGAAGGCGGGGTCCTCCGGGCGCCAGTCGTCGATCCAGCGACCGGGGCGCGTCGGAACGGCGACCGGCGCGGTCCGCTGGCGAGTGGTGGGGGTGGGGGCGGCCATGGGCCAGAACGGTGGCGGCTCGTCGTTCCCCCACCGTTGCTGCCGGGCAGAACTCGTGTTCCGTTGTGCTCACCGGCGCACCCCCGCTGTGGTGAGGCCGTGGTCGACCGGCGTGCGCACCGGCCCGGCCAGCGACGAGGATCGGCGTCGTGACCGTGACCGAGGACCCTGCTGCTGCCGGCCGCGCCCTCATCGAGGACGGCGTGGCGGTCGCGGGCACCATGAGCCGGAACGCCGCCACCCTCGTCTACCCCGACCCGGCCGGCCGGGCGGCGGTGCGCCTCGAGGACCGGCTGGCCCGGTGCCTGCGGACGGCGGCCGACGAGGCGGCGGGGATCGCCGTCCCCCGGGAGCGGGCCCGCGCCGGCGCCGTCCTCGCCTTCGCCGTCGAGCACGCGGTGACCCTCGCCCACGGCGGGCGCCCGGTGCGCACCGACGGCGTGTTCACCCCGCGGTCCGGCGGGCGCTCGGCCGCCGACGCGGTCACCGAGGCCGTGGTGGCCGCCGCCCGCAGCTCGCACGACGAGCGGCGGGTGCGGCACCTGGGCTACCTGCTGGCCGAGGTGGCCTCCTCCCCCGACCTGGACGCCGCGCTGGTCGAGCGGGCGCTGGCGCTGGCCGCCGGGCTGACCTGGCGGCAGCTGGTGCTGCTGGCCGGCGTCGGCCGCCGCGACCGCGCACCGCTGCCGATGACCCCGCTGGCCGACGACCCGCGCGGGTGGACGGCGTGGGGCGCACGCGAGGACGTCGCCGACCTGCAGCGCGCCGGCCTGCTCGACCCGCCGCCGGCCCAGCCGCGTCCCGGCGGCGCGGCACTCCCCCGGCTGCGTCCGGCCGACCTGCGGCTGACCCGCCGCGGCGTGCTCGTGCACCGGCTGCTGGCGCAGGGCTTCGTGCGCGACGACGACGTCGCCGCCGCGCTGGCCGAGCTCGCGCCGCCCGCCTGAGCCGGGGTCAGTCCGGGAGCTGGGCGTAGGCGCGCACCGGGAAGGTGCCGACCCCGGCGAAGCGGGGCGGGGCCGCGGTGAACCGGGCGCCGGTGCCGGGCACCTGGTCCAGGCCCGTGAGGTGCTCGACGATCGGGATCCCGGCACCCAGCAGCACGGTGTGCGCCGGCCGCTCGCCGCGCTCGGTGACCTCGTCGATGTTCACCGCGTCGATCCCGACCAGCGCCGCACCGCGGTCGGCCAGCCACCGCGCCGCGTCCCCGGCGAGGAAGGGCGCGTCCACGGCGTACTCCGGCGTCCCGAAGGCGGCGTCCCCACCGGTGTGCAGCAGCACCGCGCAGCCGGCGACGTCCAGCCCGCCCAGGTCGTCCACGGTCACCGCCCGACGGCCGGATCCGACGGTGCGGACGACCAGCGCCGGCAGGTCGGCCAGCTTCTCCAGCGGCAGCCCGGCGAGGTCGACGCCGTCGGCGTGACGGTGGTACGGGCTGTCGAGGTAGGTGCCGGTGTTGCCGACCATGCGCACCGCGTGGATGACGAACTCGGTGCCCGGCGCGTACACCTCCCGCGAGGCCTCGCGGGTCAGGTGCGGGGTCACCTCCGGCGCGGGCAGGCCGGGATAGGTCACCATCCCGGCGGAGATCTCGTGACTCAGCTCCACGAACCTGGACATGCTGAGCACCCTCCCGCACGAGGACCGGGGGTTGTGGGTCTGCGGCACGCCTCACCGCGTGGAGAGGTCGGGAGGCCGGCAGAGGAGGCGCGGGTGGGCGACGGGGACCGGGGCTTCGCGGACTTCGTGTCCGCGGAGCAGGGCGCCCTGCTGCGCCTGGCCGTCCTGCTCTCCGGCGACCGCGGACACGCGGAGGACCTCGTGCAGACCGCCCTGCTCAAGACCTACCGGCACTGGGACCGGATCAGCCGGTCCGGCCCGCCCTCGGCGTACGTGCGCCGGGTGCTGGTCACCACCCACGCGAGCTGGCGGCGCCGGCTGTCCACCACCGAGCAGGTGGTGGAGTCGGTGCCCGACCGGCCGGCGGCACCGCACCAGGACGGCGACGAGGAGTTGCGGGCCGCGCTGCGCGAGCTGCCGGTCCGGATGCGGACGGCGGTGGTGCTGCGCTACTTCGAGGACCTCTCCGAGCAGCAGACCGCCGACCTGATGGGCTGCTCGCCCAGCACGGTGAACACCCAGACCGCGCGTGGCCTGGCCCGGCTGCGCGCCGCGCTCGCCGCGCTGCAGCCGGCCGGCGGGGAGGAGCGATGAGGGACGACGAGCTGCGGGCGCGCCTGACCGCCCTCGCCGACGCCACCGCGCCGCCGCCGCGCGCCGACCTGGCCGCGGTGGTCGAGCACCGGCACCGGGCCCGCCGCCGGTCGCAGCTGCGGCTGGGCGCGGTCGGCGCGGTGGTCGTGGCCACGGTGGCGGTGGCGGTGGGCCAGGTGCTGGTGCCGGACGCGCCGTCGTCAGAGCCGGCGACCGCGGTGGCCGAGGCGCCGGACGTGCACGACCTGCCCGCCTCGGGCGACGGACCGACCCGTGGCTCGCTCGCCGACGACGCGGCGTTCGTCGAGGCGGTGCGGCAGCTGTCCTGGAGCGATCCGGGTGCCCGCGCGGCCGCCCCTCCGCCGGCGGGGTCGCAGGTGCTCTTCGCCGGCGACGTGCCCGGCGGGCGCTGGGCGCTGGTGTCCCGCCCGCTGACCGTGCCGCCGCCGTTGGTGGACGACGACGAGCTCGAGCGGGAGCTCGGCATGGGCTCGGTCGCCCTCGCCTGGTTCGCCGGCCCCCCGGGCGCCGCGCCGGACGAGCTGCGGCTGTGGAGCGCGCCGGTCATCACCGAGCCCGGGCTGCCCGCCGCGCTGTGGGACCCCGCCACCGGGACGCTGGCCGTCGCCGCGCCGTCCCCGGCCGTCACCGCCCGGGTGGTCGACGGGAACGGCACGCCGCTGGCCGAGCTGCCCCTCGACGACGGGCTCGCGGTGCAGACCGTCCCCGAGGGGACCGCGACGGTCGAGGTCCTGGCCGCGGACGGCACCGTGCTGGCCTCGGTCGAGCCGCTGGCCCGCCGCGGCGGGTGAGCGGCGTGCGGGCTCTGCTGGCCGTTGGCGCCGTCCTGACCCTGGCCGCCTGCGACGGCGGGGTCGGGCGGGCCTGCCCGGCGATCGGCTGGGGCAGCACGCTGTCCGTCGAGCTCGCGCCGGACTGGCCGCCCGGCGAGGGCCGCACGGTCCAGGTCGGCTGTCCGGAGCCGTGCGGCATGCCGCTGCAGGGGACGCCGTCCGGCCCCGGCCGCGAGGGCGTCGCGCCGCTGACCGGGACCACGACCGGTGTCTCGTTCGTCATGGGGACGCCGGACTCCGTGGTGGTCACGGTCCTGGGGCCGGACGGCGCCGTCCTCGCCGAGGTCGACGCCGTCCTGGCGTGGGTGCGCGTCGGCGGCAGCGCGGAGTGCGGCGGGCCGCACGAGGCCGCGGTCACCGTCCCGGCGCCCTGACCTCAGGCGCGGCGGCGGGCCAGCAGCACGGTGTCGGCGACGGGCAGCTCGTGCCCGGCCGGGCCGGCCGCCGTCCGCGGGCGGTCCTCGCAGACCACGACGTCCCAGACCTCCGGGTCGAGCGGCGCGGCGACCTGCTCGGCCGTGAAGAACATCTCCGGCGTGCCGGTGTGCAGCTCGCTGGGCCGGTGCCCGACGACGAGCAGGCTGCCGCCCGGCGCGACGGCGGCGGCCAGCCGGGCGAACGCCGAGTCGCGGTCGGGCACCGGCAGGTGGAAGTACTGCGCCGAGACCAGGTCGAAGGCGCTCGTCCGCGGCGCCCAGCGGGTGAGGTCGGCGTGCACCCACTCGACCCGCCCGGCGACCTCCGGGCCCAGCCGGTCGGCCTGCGCGGCGGCGCGGGCCAGCGCGACGGAGGAGAAGTCGACCGCGGTCACCTGCCAGCCGTGGCCCGCCAGCCACAGCGCGTCACCGCCCTCGCCGCTGCCGGCATCCAGCGCCCGGCCCGGCGTCAGGCCCGCGGCCTCGGCCACCAGCTGCGGGTTGGCCCGGCCGCTCCAGAGCGCCGGCGCCGCGCCGTAGCGCTCCTCCCAGGAGGCCTCGTCGAACCGCATCTCGCCGTGGCCGTGGTGTGCTGCGTGCTCCATGCCCGACAGCGTCCCCAGGGCGACGCCGACTTGACGAACCGCGTTGCCGGCGCGGCAAATGGCGGGCATGGCGGACGACGAGGCGACGACCGACGCGGTGCTCACCTCCGTCGGCCCGCGGCTGCGCGCGCTGCGCCAGCAGCGCGGGCTCACCCTGGTGCAGCTGTCGGAGGAGACCGGCACCTCGGTGAGCACGCTGTCCCGGCTGGAGTCCGGGCAGCGCCGGCCGACCCTCGAGCTGCTGCTGCCGCTGGCCCGCGCCCACCAGGTGCCGCTGGACGAGCTGGTCGGCGCGCCGGAGACCGGGGACCCGCGGGTGCACCTGCGGCCGCGCACCGCGACGCACGGCCTGACCGTCGTCCCGCTGACCCGGCGTCCGGGCGGGATCCAGGCGTTCAAGATGGTCTACGCGCCGCACACCCCGGCCGGCGAGCCCGAGCTGCAGACGCACGAGGGCTACGACTGGGTGTACGTGCTCTCCGGCCGGCTGCGGCTGCTGCTCGGCAAGCACGACGTCGTCCTCGGCCCCGGGGAGGTCGCCGAGTTCGACACCCGCACCCCGCACTGGATCGGCAACCCGGGCGACGAGCCCGCCGAGGTGCTGGGCCTCTTCGGCCCGCAGGGCGAGCGGATGCACGTGCGCGCCCGCCCCCGCCGCTGAGTGCGTTGTCCGCCCGCTGAGGGCGGTGCCACCATGCCGTCGTGCCCGGCTCCCCAGCCGACCGGCTGGCCCGGCTCGCCGACGGTTATCTGATCACCCAGCTGCTGCACGTCGCCGTCGCGCTGGGGGTCCCCGCCGCGCTGGCCGCCGGTCCGCGCAGCGCCGCCGACCTCGCGCGGGAGCTCGGCGCCGTGCCCGGCCCCCTGCACCGGGTGCTGCGCGGGCTGGCCGCCGAGGAGGTGCTCGACGAGCTGCCCGACGGTCGCTTCGGGCTGAGCCCGGTCGGCGAGCTGCTGCGGCCCGGGGTGCCGGGCTCGCTGCAGGGCACGGTGGCCGCCCGCGGCGGGCTCTACTACCGGCCGGCCGCCGGGCTCCTCGCCGCCGTGCGGAACGGCGGGACGCCGTTCGAGCTCGCCGAGGGACAGCCCTTCTTCGACGCGCTCGCGGCCGAGCCGACACGGCTGGCGGCGTTCCGCGCGTCGATGGCGGACCGGTCGGCTCGGGAGGCCGGTGCGGTGGTGGCCGCCTACGACGTCTCCGGCTTCGCCTCGGTGGTCGACGTGGGCGGCGGGCCCGGCCTGCTGCTGCAGGCGGTCCGGGAACGCGCGCCGTCCGCCGACGTGCTGCTGTTCGACCGGCCGGAGGTCGCCGTCGGCTCGGACCTGCCCGCGGTCGGTGGCGACTTCTTCGAGCAGGTGCCGGCCGGCTCCGACGCCTACCTGCTGTCCCGGGTCCTGCACGACTGGGACGACGACGCCACCCGCCGGGTGCTCACCGTGTGCCGCAAGGCCATGCGGCCGGACTCGGTGCTGCTGGTGGTGGAGGCGGTGCTGCCGGAGCGCGCCGCCGACGACCCGGCCGCCGTCCGGATGGACCTGCACGTGCTGGTGCTGCTGCCCGGCCGCGAGCGCACCGCCGCGGAGTACGCCGCCCTGTGCGAGGCGGCCGGACTGCGGCTCACCCGCGACGTCCCGACCGATGCCGGGGTGCACGTGCTCGAGGTGCGCCCGGCGTAGGCCGCCGTGCCCGTCCCGCGGCGCACCTCCGCGGACGGGCACGGCGACGTCCTGCACCCACTGCCGAGTTGATCATGGGGTTGTTCCCCCCGACACGCGCGGACACGCCGGCAGGAGCGGCAACAAGCCCATGATCACCGCCGGGGTGAGGAGGGCGAGGGCAGACGGGTCCTTCCTCAGACCTGGACGACGATCTCGCCGGCGGACTCGTGCACCGGGTAGACCCGGACCGGCGCGGCCCCGGACGTCGAGGCGCCGTCGGTCCACCGGTAGGCGTAGAGGTGCAGCGGGCAGACGAGCACGTCGACGTCGGTCTGGCCGTCGGCGAGCGGGCCCCCGGCGTGCGGGCAGGCGGCCTGGGTGGCGTGCAGCGAGCCGTCCCGCAGCCGGAAGACGGCGACCGGCACGCCCCCGGCCACGAACGCCCTCCCCTCCCCCGGCGGCACCTCGTCGACCCGCCCGACGGCGTACGCCTCGCCCCGCGGGGCCGGTGCCGGACCGGGAGCGCGGACGTCGGTCGCCGGGCTGCCGGTCTCGGTGCCCGGGGTGGTGGGACGGGCGGCCTCGATCTGCGGCGCGCTCATCGGACCGGCACCTTCGGCAGCGCGACCAGCGGCAGCGAGGTGCGGAACTGGCCGGGGGTGGCCGGCTCCTTGCCGTCCTGGCCCCACGGGTCGGTGTAGGCATCGACCGACTTCTGCATGTTCGCGTCCAGCTGCGCCACGATCCCCTCGCTGTCCTCGAGCAGCACCGACCGGATCCGCTCCAGGCCGACGCGCGGCACGAAGTCGTAGGTGCGCTCCAGCCAGTTGGCGTTCTCCCGGTAGTACTGCAGGAACCGGCCGGTGAGCCGGAGCACCTCCTGCGGCGAGTCGACGGTGGCCAGCAGGTCGCCCTTGCGGACGGTGGCCCCGGCGGCGCCGCCGACGTAGACCTCCCACTTGCCGTTGCCGACGGCCACGACGCCGACGTCCTTGACGTAGGCCTCGGCGCAGTTGCGGGGGCAGCCGACGACGGCGAGCTTCATCTTCGCCGGGCTCTCGATGCCCTGGAACCGGGTCTCCAGGTCGATGCCGAGCTGGGTGGAGTCGCCCAGGCCGAAGCGGCAGAAGTCGCTGCCCACGCAGGTCTTCACGGTGCGGAAGCTCTTGCCGTAGGCGTACCCCGAGGGCATGCCCAGGTCGTCCCACACCGCCGGCAGGTCCTCCTTGCGGACCCCCAGCAGGTCGATGCGCTGCCCTCCGGTCACCTTGACCATCGGGACCTCGTACTTCTCGGCGACCTCGGCGATGCGGCGCAGCTGGGCCGGGGTGGTGACGCCGCCCTTCATCTGCGGGACGACGGAGAAGGTGCCGTCGCGCTGGATGTTGGCGTGCACCCGGTCGTTGATGAACTCGCCGTCCTTCTCGGGGACGAAGTCCACGCCCCACACCATCTTCAGCAGCGAGGTCAGGCCCATCTTGGACTTCGCGTCCTCCTGCCCGCCGGGGGCGAGCGCGGCGAAGACCGCCGAGACGCTGCGCAGGTCCTGCTCGCGGATGGCGGCCATCAGCTCGGGCTTGGCCAGCGGGATGCCGGGCACGTAGTAGGAGGCGGCCGGGTCCTCGGCGACGTCGCCGTCGGCGGCCCACTCGACGATCTGCTTGACCAGCGACTTGCAGGAGCCGCAGCCCTTGCCGGCGCGGGTGGCGTCCATGACCGCGCCGACGGTGCCGCACCCGCCGGCGACGGCACCGCAGATGTCGCCCTTCGAGACGCCGTTGCAGTTGCAGACCTGCGAGTCGGAGGGCATCTCGGCGACGCCGACCTCCTCGGCGCCGTCGGACAGGTCGACCAGCAGCCGGATCCGCTCCTCCGGCAGCGGCGCGCCGCGGTCGAAGGCCTGGGTCAGGTAGGCGACCTTGCGGGTGTCCCCGAGCAGCGTGGCACCGATCAGCACGTCGTCGCGGATGACCACCGACAGGTGCACGCCGCGCTTGGGCTCGGAGATGACGAGGAACTCGTCGTCGTCCCGCTCGGGGGTGTTGACCCCCATGGTGGCGACGTCGACGCCGGCGACCTTGAGCTTGGTCGCCGTCCGGCTGCCGTGGTACTCGGCGTCCGGGTCGGTGCCGGTGAGGACGTCGGCGAGCACGCGGGCGTGCTCCCACGCCGGCTGCACCAGGCCGTACACCGAGCCGCGGTGCTGGGCGCACTCGCCGATGGCGTAGACGTCGGGGTCGTCGGTGCGCAGCTGGTCGTCGACGACGACG
>DATIMX010000347.1:0-9409 GCA_035474935.1 Geodermatophilus sp.
GCCCGCCGGGTGCGCGCCAGCGGCGTCTCCTGCGGGTCGAACGGGGAGCCGCCCCGGGCAGCGGCACGGCGGGCGCGCGGCGGGACGGGCCGGGCGTAGGCGGGCGAGGACACGCGGTCGAGGGTAGGCGGATCGGCTGACAGGGCCCGTGCCATCATCGCGACCGCCGTCGCCGGGCTTCCCCGCGACGCCTCTGGGTACACAGGAGTGCTGGCGCGAGCCGGCCCGTCCGGTCCGCGTCCTCCGACGAGGAGAGAGAGGAGGAGCCGGTGGTCGCCCTCAGCGTCATCCTGTTCCCGCCCCTGGTCATCGCCTTCCTGCTGGTGATGGAACGCGTCGAGGAGCCGCTGCGCCGGCCGGCCGGCCCCCGCGAGGTGGCCGAGTTCCTCTCCACCGCGAGCGCCGGCGAGGTCGACACGCTGGCCAACTCCGGCATCCGCCGCGCCATGGCCCGTTGGCGGCGTCGCCGGAAGTCGCGGGTGCGCCGCGAGGCCGAGCCGCCCATCGTCTGAGGAAGGACCCCCTGCCCCCCACCGCTCGCACGCTCGCGGCGGGGCCCTGCAGGGGGCCGTTCCAGACCCTCACCAGGCTCGCGGCGGGACCCTGCAGGGAAGCCGAACTCACCCCTCGGGGTGGCGGCGTGGGCGTCCGATCGGGTGACGATCCGCACAGGCCCCTAGACTCTCCCCGGACGGCGCCGCGAGGAAGCGGCTCGCTGACCGGGCCGGCCGCGTGCCGGTGTTCCCAGGTGTGTGTGCGAGAGGACGCGTAGTGGACGAGGTGCTGGCCCAGTCGGGGCTCTTCCAGGGGCTGCCGGAGGAGGCGGTGGACCCGGTCGCGAGCCGCCTGGAGACCGTGACGCTCCCCCGCGGCCGCGTGGTCTTCAACGAGGGCGAGCCGGGCGACAGCCTCTACATCGTCATCTCCGGCAAGATCAAGCTCTCCCGTCGGTCGCCTGACGGCCGCGAGAACGTGCTCGCCGTGATGGGCCCTTCCGACCAGTTCGGGGAGCTCTCGGTCTTCGACCCCGGCCCGCGCACCGCGACCGCCACCGCGGTCACCGACGTCAAGCTGGCCCGCATGCCGCAGGCGGTGCTGCGTCCGTGGATCGAGGCGCACCCCGAGGTCGGCGAGCGGCTGCTGCACGTGCTGGCCCGCCGGCTGCGCCGCACCAACGACTCGGTGGCCGACCTGATCTTCACCGACGTCCCCGGCCGGGTCGCCAAGGCGCTGCTGCAGATGGCCGACCGGTTCGGCAGCCGCGAGGGCGAGGGCCTGCGCGTCAAGCACGACCTGACGCAGGAGGAGCTGGCCCAACTGGTCGGCGCGTCCCGCGAGACCGTGAACAAGGCGCTGGCCGACTTCGTGCACCGCGGCTGGATCCAGCTGCAGGGCAAGTCGGTCGTCGTCCTCGACGAGGAGCGCCTCCGCCGCCGCGCGCGGTGACACCGCACTGAACGCCAGAGGCCCGGAACCAGCTGGCGGGTTCTAACGGTCGCTGCAACACCCGATCACTTCGGGAGTTGCAGCGACCGTGTCGTCTCAGGGTTCATCGGCGGAGGCCAAGGCCCGCTTCTTCGCCTCGTTCGACCGCACCGGCAGTGTCACCATCTCGGCCGCTGAACTGGGGCTGAACCGCGGCACCTGCGCCCGCTGGGCATCAGCAGCGGGGCTGCGATCCAACCGGCGACGCGACGGCCATCCCCGGCGGGCCGAGTACGACCGGCTGCGGGCCGCCGGAGCATCCCGGGGGGCGGCTGCCGCGGCTGTCGGGGTGAACGTGCGCACCGCCCGAGACTGGGACAACGGCGTGCGCAAGCTCAAGAGCAGGCGCTTGTATCCCGATGGTCGGCTGGTGGACTACGCGCGCGGAACGATCACCCAGCAGCCCGTTCCGCCGGCGCTGGAGAAGGTGCTGCACCCCCGCTTCCTGGCGTTGATCGAACGGGAGCAGATCGCCGATCTGCGCGCCGGCGGCGCCTCGATCCGAACGGTCGCGGCCGCGCTGGGGCGACCGGCATCGACGATCAGCCGCGAGCTGGCCCGCACCACCGACCCAGACGATCCCGACCGGACATACCGGCCCTACGCGGCTCATCGCGCCGCGGCCGACCGCCGGGTCCGACCCAAGCCGGCCAAGCTGGTCACCCATCCGGAGCTGGCCGGCTACGTTCAGGAAAGGCTGGATCTGCGCTGGTCCCCCGAGCAGATCTGCCACGCTCTGCGCGTCGACCACCCCGACGAGGCGGAGATGCGGGTGTGCCCGGAGACGATCTACCAAGCGCTCTACCTGCAGGCCCGCGGCGGCCTGCGCCGGGAGATCGCCGCCGCGCTGCGCACCGGGCGCACCCGCCGCAAGCCGCACCGTGACCCGGCCGCCCGCACTCCCCGGTTCGTCGACCCGATGATCATGATCAGCGACCGGCCGGCCGAGGTCGAGGACCGGGCGGTGCCCGGTCACTGGGAAGGCGACCTGATCATCGGCGCCGACGGGGCATCGGCGATCGGCACCCTGGTCGAGCGCGCAACCCGCTACGTGCTGCTGGTCCACCTGCCCGACGGGCGCACCGCCGAGGCCGTCCGGGACCAGCTCGTGGCCACCATGACCACCCTGCCGGATCATCTGCGTGGCTCGCTGACCTGGGACCAAGGGGCGGAGATGGCCTCCCACCGCTCGTTCAGCGTGGCCACCGACATCCCGGTCTACTTCTGCGACCCGGCCAGCCCCTGGCAGCGCGGCAGCAACGAGAACACCAACGGACTGCTGCGTCAGTACTTCCCCAAGGGCACCGACCTCTCGGTGCACAAGCCGGCCGACCTCGAGCACGTCGCCCAGCAACTCAACGGTCGACCACGCAAAACGCTGGGCTGGGAGACCCCAGCCCAGCGTCTGCGTGCTCTACTCCAACCGCCTCACTGACCAGCGGTGTTGCGACGACCCCTGGAATCCGCCGCTCGGTTCCGGGCCTCTGGCGTTCGATGACACGGTCGGCCCACTCGGCGCGATCAAGAAGGAAGCGGCACCACCATGCGGATGCGGGTGCCGTCGGGCAGCACGGCCCAGCGGCCGTCGGGCTCGTCGTCGAACGACGGGCAGATCGGGTGCAGCGGCTCCGGCGGCGACCCGGCCAGGGCGGCGGCCACGTCGGCGAAGGGCTCGAGCTGCCCGAGGGTGTGGATCGTCGGCGGCAGCATGGGCCGCGTGCCGGCGCTCATCTCGGCCAGCGCCGCGGACGGCGTCAGCCAGGTCACCTCGTCGGCCTCACCGGTGACGTGCCGGGCCTCCTGGCCGACCGGCAGCGCCGCGGCGAAGAACTTGGTGTCGTAGCGCCTCGGCTCGGCCGGCGGGGTGATCCAGTGCGCGAAGGGCCGTAGCAGGTCCGACCGCAGCGCCAGCCCGCGGTCGGCGAGCAGCTCGGCCAGCGACAGCTCCCGGGCCAGCAGGGCCTGACGCTGCGCCTCCCAGTCCTCGCCCGACACCGATGGCACCACCCCGCCCACCCCGTTCCCGCCGTCAGGCGCGCCCGCGAGCAGGACGCCGGCCTCCTCGAACGTCTCGCGGACCGCCGCGCAGACCAGCTCGCGCGCGGTCCGCTCGTCGCAGCCGAAGGCGTGCGCCCACTCGGCGGGCGACGGTCCGGCCCACGCGGTCTCGACGTCGCCGTCCCGCGGGTCGACGCCGCCGCCCGGGTAGGCGGTCATCCCGCCGGCGAAGGGCATACCGCGGGTGCGCCGGAGCAGGTAGACCTCCAGGCCCGGCGTGCCGTCCCGCAACAGCAGCACGGTCGCCGCCTGCTTCGGTTCCGCGGTCACCTCAACTCGACCGTGAGCTCGACCTCGACGGGGGCGCCCAGCGGGAGCTCGGCCACACCGATGGCGCTGCGGGCGTGCCGGCCGGCCTCGCCGAAGATCCGGCCGAGCAGCTCGCTGGCGCCGTTGACCACCCGCGGCTGGCCGGTGAAGCCCTCGGCGCTGGCCACGTAACCGACGACCCGGACGACGCGGGCCACCGCGTCCAGCCCCACCAGGTCGTCGACCGCGGCGAGGGCGTTGAGGGCGCACAGCTTGGCGTCGTGCGCGGCGTCCTCGGGGTCGACCGAGCCGCCGACCTTGCCGGTGCGCCGCAGCCCGCCGTCCACGAACGGCAGCTGCCCGGAGGTGAACACCAGCTGGCCGCTGCGCACCGCCGGGACGTAGGCGGCGACCGGTGCGGCGACCGAGGGCAGCCGGATGCCGAGTTCGGCCAGCCGGGCGTGCCAGCTGGAGGTCTGCGGGCCGGTCATGACGGGGTCAGCCGGCGGGGCGCTTGAGGTAGGCCACGGGCTGGTCGGCCCCGCCCGGGCCGGGGAGCACGGTGACCAGCTCCCACCCGTCGACGCCCCACGAGTCGAGGATCGCCTTGGTGTTGTGGATCAGCAGCGGGATGGTGGCGTACTCCCACTTCACGCGGGCCGGTTCGCTCATGGGCGCGACGCTAGCGCAGCCCCTCGGCCTCGTCCGGCCCGCCTCGGGCCTGTGGGCGGCCCTCCTGCAGGTCCCGTCGGCCCCGTCCGGAGGCTCACCCCGAGCGTGCGAGGGGTGAGAGGGACGGGGTCCTTCTAGGCTCGTGTCCGTGAATCCGGTCCCCTCCTCCGTGCGCTGCCACGTCGTCACCGGGAAGGGCGGGACCGGGAAGACCACGGTCGCCGCGGCCCTCGCGCTGGCCCTGGCGGCCGACGGCCGCCAGGTGCTGCTCGTCGAGACCGAGGGCCGCCAGGGCATCGCGCAGCTGTTCGACACCCCGCCGCTGCCCTACGAGGAGCGGCGGGTCGCGGTCGCCCGCGGCGGCGGCGAGGTCAGGGCGCTGGCGATCGACGTCGAGGAGGCCCTCCTCGAGTACCTCGAGATGTTCTACAACCTCCGCCGTGCGGGCCGGGCGCTGCGCCGGGTGGGCGCCGTCGACTTCGCCACGACGATCGCCCCGGGCCTGCGCGACGTGCTGCTCACCGGCAAGGTCAAGGAGGCGGTGACCCGCCGCCACGACGGCCGCCCGGTCTACGACGCCGTCGTCGTCGACGCACCACCGACCGGCCGCATCACCCGCTTCCTCAACGTCACCGGCGAGATGGCCGGGCTGACCCGCTCGGGGCCGATCAAGACGCAGAGCGACGGCGTGATGGCCGTGCTCAAGTCGCCGCAGACGGCGGTGCACCTGGTGACGCTGCTCGAGGACATGCCGGTCCAGGAGACCGCCGACGCCATCGCCGAGCTCACCGCCGCTGGGCTGCCCGTGGGCTCGGTCGTGGTCAACATGGCCGCCGAGCCGGCGCTGCCGGAGCCGGCGCTCGCCCGCGCCGCCGAGACCGGCCTGACCGGCGCCGACCTGGCGCCGGGGCTGGCCGCGGCGGGGCTGCAGGACGTCGCGGGGCTGGCCGGCGCGCTGGCCGCCGAGGCCACCGAGCACGCCCGGCGCTGGGCCGCCCAGGACGAGCTGCGCGACGAGGTCGAGGCACTCGGCCGCCCGACCGTCGAACTGCCGCTGCTGCCCGGCCCCATCGACCTCGGTGCGCTGTTCGAGCTCGCCGGCCGACTCGAGCAGCACCTGCGGACCGAGGTGGGGCGAGCGGACAGGGGCGGAAGCCCGTCAGCGAGGAACGAGCGAGGAGCGGAGCGCCCCGCGGGAGCGAGCGGAGGCGCGGCATGACGCAGACGACCGAGCGCACCCGCCGGCACCCGCGCCCGCCGGCACCGGCCGCGCCGGAGGCCCTGCCGCTCGAGCTCGCCGAGCTGATCACCGACCCCGACACCCGGATCGTGGTCTGCTGCGGCGCCGGCGGCGTGGGCAAGACGACGACGTCGGCGGCGCTGGCGCTGGCCGCGGCGGAGGCCGGCCGCACCGTCGTCGTCCTCACCATCGACCCGGCGCGCCGGCTGGCCCAGTCGCTGGGTCTGGGAGAGCTGGACAACGAGCCGCGGCGGGTCGACGTCCCGGGAGCCCGGGGCGAGCTGCACGCGATGATGCTGGACATGAAGCGCACGTTCGACGACATCGTCGTGGCGCACTCGACGCCCGAGCGGGCGCAGCAGATCTTCGAGAACCCCTTCTACCAGACGCTGTCCTCGTCCTTCGCCGGGACGCAGGAGTACATGGCGATGGAGAAGCTGGGCCAGCTGCGCGCCGGCGACCGCTGGGACCTCATCATCGTCGACACCCCGCCGTCGCGGTCGGCGCTGGACTTCCTCGACGCGCCGAACCGGATGAGCCGCTTCCTCGACGGCACGATGATCCGGCTGCTCACCGCTCCGAGCCGGACCGGCTTCAAGATCGCCAGCGCCAGCTTCATGTTCTTCAGCCGGATCATCTCCAAGATCCTCGGCGGCCAGCTGCTGCGCGACATCTCCTCGTTCGTCGCGGCCCTGGACACCATGTTCGGCGGCTTCCGCGAGCGGGCGACCGCCACCTACGAGCTGCTGCGCCGGCCGGGCACCTGGTTCCTCGTCGTCGCGACGCCGGAGCCCGACGCGCTGCGGGAGGCCTCCTACTTCGTCGACCGGCTGTCGGCCGAGCAGATGCCGCTGGCCGGGCTGGTGCTCAACCGCACCCACCCGCCGACGACGACGGCGCTGTCGGCCACGCGCGCCGAGGGGGCCGCCGAGGAGGTCCTCGAGGCCGGCGGTGCGGACGCCGAGCTGGCCGCCGGGGCCCTGCGGGTGCACGCCGAGCGGATGGCGCAGGCCACCCGTGAGCAGCACCTGGCCGACCGCTTCACCAGCGCCCACCCGGAGGTCGCCGTCCGCACCGTGCCGGCCGTCGCCGGCGACGTGCACGACCTCGACGGGCTGCGTGGCATGGCCGACGCGCTGACCGGCCCGGACGGCGACACGCCGACGGGCGTGCCGCGGCGACGGATCCTGCCCGCGCGCCGTCGCTGAGCGCGGACGCTCGACCGCTCGGCGCCACGTACATTGGCGCCCGATGTCTGCCGACGCCCCTGATCGCGCCCGGGTCCTGGCGAAGCTCGCCGCGACGATCGTCCTCGCCGGTGCCCTGGTCGCCGGGATGCTGCTGCCGTTCGTGGGCGGCACCGGTCTCGCCGCACGCAACTCCGCCTCGCTGCTCGACGCCCTGCCGGTCGAGCTGACCGACGAGACGCCGGCGGGCAACACCCGCGTGCTGGCGGCCGACGGGTCGCTGATCACGAACTTCTACCGCGACAACCGGACGCCGGTGACCTCCGACCGGATCGCCCCGGTGATGAAGCAGGCTCTGGTCGCGATCGAGGACTCCCGCTTCGAGGTGCACAACGGCCTCGACGTGCAGGGCACGCTGCGGGCGCTGGCGACCAACGTGGCGGCCGGCTCGGTGCAGGAGGGCGGCTCGACGCTCACCCAGCAGCTGGTCAAGCAGACCCTCGCGCAGACCGCCGACACCGCCGAGGAGCGGCAGGCGGCCACCGAGGAGAGCGTGGGCCGCAAGCTGCGGGAGGCACGGATGGCCCTCGCCCTGGAGGAGGAGTACTCCAAGGACGAGATCCTCACCCGCTACCTCAACCTCGTGTACTTCGGCGAGGGCGCCTACGGCGTGCAGGCCGCGGCGCAGCGCTACTTCAGCGTCGACGCCGCCGACCTGACCCTGCCGCAGGCGGCCATGCTCGCCGGCCTGGTGCAGAGCCCGTCCAACGACGACCCGGTCACCAACCCGGAGAATGCGTTCAACCGCCGCAACCAGGTGCTGCAGCGGATGCTGGACCTCGGCCTGATCGACCAGGCCCAGTTCGCCGAGGTCTCGGCACAGCCGGTGCAGGTGGCCCAGGGCGCCGCCGCGCCCAACGGCTGCATCGACGCCACCGTCGGCGGCTTCTTCTGCGCCTACGTGGCCGACTACCTCACCGGCACGCTGGGCCTGAGCCAGGAGCTCATCGACAACGGTGGCCTGACGATCCAGACGACGCTGCGGCCGGACCTGCAGCGTTCCGGTGACCAGGCGGTCCTGGGCGAGCTGGCCATGGGCGACTCACTGGCCGGCACGTTCACCGCCGTCGAGCCCGGGACCGGGCACGTGCTGGCGATGAGCGCCAACCGCCGCTTCGGCTGCGACGGCCCCGAGTGCGAGTCGGTGAACCTCAACGTCGTCCCCGGGCAGGGCTCCGGCTCCACCTACAAGGTCTTCACCGCGGCCGCCGCGCTCGAGCAGGGCTTCCCGATCTCGCACGTCATCACGGCGAGCGAGCCCTACGTCTCGCGCGTGTACAAGGACGGCGCCGGGCGCTACGACGTCGAGAACGTCGGCAACAACTACCCGCGGACGCTGTCGATGTCCGAGGCCCTGGTGCGCTCGTCCAACACGTACTTCCTGGCGCTGGAGGACCAGCTGGGCAGCGTGGAGGGCCCGGTGCGCATGGCCGAGCGGATGGGCCTGTTCCAGTTCAGCGACCCCGGCCTGCCGCAGCAGATCATCGACGAGAACCGCGGGTCGTTCACCTTCGGGCCCGAGTCGACCAGCCCCCTGGCCCTGGCCAGCGCCTACTCCACGCTGGCGGCCAACGGCACCCGGTGCGACCCGACGCCGGTGACCGCCGTGCTCGACCGCAACGGCGAGCCGCTCGCCGGCGAGGACGGCCGGCCGGTCGTCGACGGCGACAACTGCACGCCCGACGCGGTCCCGGCCGAGGTCGCGGCGACCCTCAACCAGGTGCTCGTCGGGGACACCGAGTCGCCGTTCGGCACCGGCCGCAACGCCGCCATTCCCGGGCACCGGATCGCCGGCAAGACCGGGACCAGCCAGGACAACCTCTCGGTGGCGTTCGTGGGCTACACCCCGCAGTACACGGCGAGCGTGATGGTCTACAACCCCAAGGAGCGCGAGCAGGTCCGCGGCTTCGGCGGTGGGATGCCGGCGACGATCTTCTACCACGCGATGGCGCCGGTCCTCGCCGGGCAGCCGTCGGTGCCGTTCACCGCACCGGCGCCGGCGCCCGCGGCTCCGGCGGCGGCTCGGACGGCGCCGGACGCCGCGGCCACACCGTCCCCCGCCGCGGACCCCGCCGCCGTCGAGCCGGTGCCGGCCGACCCGGCCGCGCAACCGGCGGCCGCGCAGCCCCCAGCGGCTCCGGCCGACCCGACGGCCGGGACCGGGAACGGGACCGGGGGCGGCGACACCGGCGCGGACGGCTGAGCCGGCTCCGGCGGTGACCGGCGGAGCGGGCCGGGGCACGGGCGGTGTCACCGGCCACGCGCGCTCCCTCCGGGTCTCGGGGGACGGCGCGGGACGACGGTGGCGCCCTGCTGGAGGAGCTCGGCCAGGACGCGTTCCGCCGTCCGCCGGCGGGCGTCGGCGCGGTCCCGCAGCACCGCGGCGAGGTGGGGGCTGGCGCACCGCCCGGCCCGCTCGTCGAGCACGTCGGCGGTCTCCACGTAGAGGGCGTACCGG
>DATIMX010000348.1:0-18015 GCA_035474935.1 Geodermatophilus sp.
TCAGTCTCCGAGAACGCTCTCGGACGCGTCGGCCGGGCCGTCGAGGACGTCGACCACCCCGCCCCCGCCGGGGACGAGGCGCCCGTCCTCGTCCAGGACGCCGTAGCGCGGGTTCACCGTGATGTCGAGGTCCGCGCGGACCTCGGCGATCCGGTCCTGGACCCCCTCCTGGGCGTCGGCCTGGGCCTGCTCCTCGAGTTCGGGGCGGGCCTGCTCGAAGGTCGGCGTCACCTCACCGGCGTTGAAGCCGACGACGACACCGCCGGCCTGCTCCAGCGGCTGCACGAACCCGCTGCCCGGCGGAGCCGCCGCGAGCTGGTCGGCCAGCACCGGGACGACCTCCGCGGGATCGCCCCGCACGAGCTCGGGCAACGTGGAGGCCCCTGGGTACCGCGCCGCCACCGCCGGGTAGGCGGCCGGGTCCGCGGTCAGCTCGGCGAGCACGGCCTCCGCCTGGGCCTGGTCGGGCGCGGTGATGACACCGAACTCCAGCCCGGCGAGGTCGTCGCGCACCTCGTCGTAGCGCTCGCGCAGCTCGGCCTCGTCCGGCTCGCCGGCGCCGGCGAGCTCCTCGAGGATGAGCTGCTGGCGGATGTTCTCGGCGGCGTCGTCCCGGCTGACGCCCTGCTGCGCGAGCTGGGCGTAGACCTCGTCCGGGTCCTGCTCCCCGATGAGCTCGTCGATGCGGGCCTGCACGGCGGCGTCGTCCACGGTCACGTTGTAGCGTTCGCCCACCTCCGCCACGAGCTCCTCCTGGACGAGGAACCCGAGCACCTGCCGGGTGTAGCCGGCCGGGTCGGCCTCGGCGAACTGCGCGATGTCCTCGTCCCGCGTCCGCTCGTCGACCGCCGCGTCCAGCTCGGCGACGGTCACCTGGGCGTCGCCGACGTACGCGGCGACGTCCGGGGCGCTCCGGCACGCGGACAGGGCGGGCAGGGCGAGGGCGAGCAGCATCCCGGTGGCCACCACCCGGGGAGCGCGAGGCATCAGCACGACCGGAGACTCCCACACCCGGGTGGCCGGCCGCCGTCAGGAGGCGGCGGCCGCCACCGGGTTGTCGAGGACGGCGGTCAGCGTGGCGCGCAGGTTCTCCAGCAGCGCGATGTCGCGCAGCGGCGTCCGCCGGTCGGGGCCGACCGGCATCTTCAGCGCGATCGTCTCCACCGCGGCCTTGTAGGACGCGCCCTCGGCGAGCCGGGCCAGGCGCATCTGCTTGGACTCGGGGAGGACGACCGGGCTGATCCGGATCGCGCGGCCCTGCAGCGACACCTCGGTGATGCCCAGGGCGCGCATCGCCACCCGGAACCGGGCGACGGCGAGCAGGTTGAGCACCGGGGCCGGCGGGGCGCCGTACCGGTCGGTGAGCTCGTCCAGCACCGCCTGCGCCTGGTCCTCGTCCTGGATCGAGGCGACCTTGCGGTAGGCCTCCATGCGCAGCCGCTCGCCGGGCACGTAGTCGTGCGGCAGGTGGGCGTCGATCGGCAGGTCGACGCGGACCTCGACCGGCTCCGCCGGGGCCTCCTCGCCGGTGACCTGCGAGCGGTAGTCCGCGACCGCCTCGCCGACCAGCCGGACGTAGAGGTCGAAGCCGACGCCGGCGATGTGCCCGGACTGCTCGCCGCCGAGCAGGTTGCCCGAGCCGCGGATCTCCAGGTCCTTCATGGCCACCGCCATGCCGGCACCGAGGTCGGTGTTGTTGGCGATGGTGGTCAGCCGGTCGACCGAGGTCTCGGTCAGCGGCCGCGTCGGGTCGTAGGTGAAGTAGGCGTAGGCCCGCTCCCGGCCGCGGCCGACCCGCCCGCGGATCTGGTGCAGCTGGGAGAGGCCGAAGGTGTCGGCCCGGTCCACGATCAGGGTGTTGGCGTTCGGGATGTCCAGGCCGGACTCGACGATCGTCGTCGCGACCAGGACGTCGTACTCCTTCTCCCAGAAGCCGACCATGATCCGCTCGAGCTCGTGCTCCTTCATCTGCCCGTGGCCGACCGCGACCCGGGCCTCGGGCACCAGGTTGCGGATCTTCGCCGCGGCCTTGTCGATCGACTGCACCCGGTTGTGGATCACGAAGACCTGGCCGTCGCGCAGCAGCTCCCGGCGGATCGCGGCGGCCATCTGCTTGTCGTCCCAGGCGCCCACGTAGGTCAGCACCGGGTGCCGCTCCTCGGGCGGGGTGAGGATCGTCGACATCTCGCGGATGCCGGTCAGCGACATCTCCAGCGTGCGCGGGATCGGGGTGGCCGACATCGACAGGACGTCGACCGCCGTCCGCATGGTCTTCAGGTACTCCTTGTGCTCGACGCCGAAGCGCTGCTCCTCGTCGACGATGACCAGGCCCAGGTCCTTCCACCGGGTGGTGGGCTGCAGCAGCCGGTGGGTGCCGACGAGCACGTCGATCGTGCCGTCGGCGAGCTGCGCCAGGAGCTGCCGCGTCTCGGCGTCGGACTGGAAGCGGGACAGCACCTTCACCGTCACGGGGAACTGTGCGAAACGCTCGGAGAAGGTCTTGAAGTGCTGGTTGGCCAGCAGCGTCGTCGGCACCAGGACGGCGACCTGCTTGCCGTCCTGCACCGCCTTGAAGGCCGCCCGCACCGCGATCTCGGTCTTCCCGTAGCCGACGTCGCCGCAGATGATCCGGTCCATCGGGACCGGGTGCATCATGTCGACCTTGACCTCGTCGATCGCGGCGAGCTGGTCGGGGGTCTCCTGGAACGGGAAGGCGTCCTCGAGCTCGCGCTGCCAGACGGTGTCCGGGCCGAACGCGTGGCCCGTGGTCGCCATCCGCGCCGAGTACAGCCGGATCAGCTCGGCGGCGATCTGCTTGACCGCCTTGCGCGCCTGGCCCTTGGTCTTCTGCCAGTCCGCGCCGCCGAGCTTGGACAGCGCCGGGGCCTCGCCGCCGACGTAGCGGGTCAGCTGGTCGAGGGCGTCGGTGGGCACGAACAGCCGGTCCGGCGGCTGGTTCCGCTTGCTGGGCGCGTACTCGACGATGAGGTAGTCGCGCTGCCCGCCGTTGACGGTGCGGCTGACCATCTCGATGTAGCGGCCGATGCCGTGGTGCTCGTGGACGACGAGGTCGCCTGGCTGCAGCTGGACCAGGTCGACGGCGTTGCGCCGGCGCGCGGGCATCTTCACCGCGTCGCGCATGCTCGTGCCGCGCTGGCCGGTGAGGTCGTGCTCGGTGAGCAGCGCCAGGCCGACGCCGGGGAAGGCGAAGCCGGCCTCCAGGCTGCCCTGGGTGACGTGGGTCAGCCGCGGCTCGGGTGCCGTCGCGATGTCCGGCACGAGCCGCGCGCCGAGGTCGGCCTCGGTGAACTGGTCGGCGGCGCGCTGCGCGGGGCCGGGACCGGCGAAGGTGACCACCACCCGCCAGCCGTCGCGGGACCAGGTGCGCAGCTGCTCGACGGCGCGCGGGACGTCGCCGGCGAAGCGGTCGACCGTCGTCGCGTCCAGGGTGACGTGGGTGTCGTCGTCCTCGCTCTGCAGCGTGAAGGCGCCGGTGCTCCACCACGGCAGCCCGCGGCCGCGCGCGGCGGACTCGACGTCGGCGAGGTCCCGGAACGACGAGGCGCCCAGGTCCAGCGGGGCCTCGCCGGCCTCGGCGGCGGTCGCCCACGACGCGGCGAGGAACTCCTCGGCGGTGCGCACCAGGTCCGCGGCGCGGCTGCGCACCCGCTCGGGGTCGCACACCAGCACGTGGGTGCCGGCGGGCACCAGGTCGGTGAGGAGCTGGAGGTCGCCCTCGATGAGGGCGGGCGTCAGCGACTCCATGCCCTCGACGGCGATGCCCTCGGCGAGCTTGCCGAGGACGTCGAGCAGGCCCGGGTGCAGGTGCGCCAGCTCGGCCGCGCGGGCCCGCACCTCGTCGGTGAGCAGCAGCTCGCGGCACGGCGGGGCCCACAGCCGCTCCGGGCGCTCGTCGAGGGAGCGCTGGTCGGCCGCGGAGAAGTAGCGCAGCTCGTCGACCTCGTCGCCCCAGAACTCCACCCGGACCGGGTGCGGCTCGGTGGGCGGGAAGACGTCGAGCAGGCCACCGCGGACGGCGAACTCGCCGCGCTTCTCCACCAGCTCCACGCGGGTGTAGGCGGCGTCGGCCAGGGCACGCGCGACGTCGTCCAGCTCGACGGTGTCCGCGGGCCGCAGCTCGACCGGCACCAGGTCACCCAGCCCGGGGGGCAGCGGTTGCAGCACGCTGCGCACCGGCGCGACCAGGACGTCGACCGGCCCGTTGGCGCCGGGGTGGGTCAGGTCACGCAGCACCGCGAGCCGGCGGCCGACGGTGTCCGCGCGCGGGGAGAGCCGCTCGTGCGGCAGCGTCTCCCAGGCGGGGAAGACCTCGGTGCGCCGGTCGGGCAGGAAGCAGCGCAGCTGGTCGGCGACGGCGTCGGCGTCCCGCTCCCCCGCCGTGACGACGAGGACGGGCACGCCGGCACCGCCCCGCTGAGCCGCGAGCGCCGCGGCCACCAGCGGCTGCACGGACGGCGGCGCGGTGACCGCCAGCTCCGCGTTCCCGGCGGCGGCCACGACACGGGCCACCCCGGGGTCGGTGAGGACGACGTCGAGCACGCCGCGGAGGGTCACGAAGGGTTCTCCTGAGGTCGGGTGGCCACGCACGACGCGCCGGGTGCGCGGGGGGCCGGACCTCCAGGTTAGTCCCGCCGCGACCGCCCCGCCGCCGCTGTCGGCCGCCCCCCGATGGGGTGACCGGACCCGCCGGACCCGGGGTCCCGGGCGCCTCGCGGACCTACCGTGCGCTGCGGAGATCCGGACGAACGGCGGGGGACAGACGGCATGGAACTGCGGGACTACGGGGTGGCGCTGCGCCGTCACTGGGGGATCGGCGTGAGCGTGGCACTGGCCTGCCTGCTCGCCGCGGTCGTCGTCGTGCTGGCCACGCCGGCCACCTACCGGGCCACCGCGCAGGTGTTCGTCGCCAGCACCGGCGAGGGCACCAGTGGCTCGCAGTTCGTCAACCAGCGCGTCACCAGCTACCCCGACGTGGCCCGGAGCCGCGCCGTCCTGGACCCGGTGATCCGGAGCCTCGGCCTGGACGAGTCCTTCGCCGACCTGCGGGAGCGCGTCGAGGCGACCAACCCGCTGGAGACCTCGCAGATCGACATCGCCGTCACCGGCCGGGACGCCGCCGAGGCCGCCCGGGTGGCCGACGCCGTCGCCGAGGAGTTCGGCACCGTCGTCGAGCAGCTCGAGCGGCCCGCGGGCGCCGCCTCGCCGGTCGACCTCACCGTCACCAACCCCGCGACCGTGCCGACGTCCCCGGCCTCGCCGCAGACCGGCCTGCTGCTCGCGCTCGGACTGGTCGTGGGGCTGGCGCTCGGCGCAGCGGCCGCGGTGGCCCGCGCCCGCCTGGACAGCCGGCTGCACTCCGCCGATGACGTCCGCGCGGCGTGGCAGGGGACGGACGACGTCCCGGTCGTGGCCCGCCCGTCCGGCCGCGCCCGCCGCAGCGCGCTGGCCGGCGACCCGGTGGCCGTGCTGGCGCGGCGGCTGGCGGCGCTGGCCGAGGACCGGCCGGTGTCGGTCGCCGTCGTCTCGCCCTCCCCCGACCTGGCACCGTGGCCGCTGGTCGAGGAGCTGGCCCCGCGGCTGCGCGCCGCCGGCCTCCTGACCGCGGTCGTGGACCCGGCCGGGGGCGACGCCGCGAGCGCGGCGGCCCGGGTCCGGCTGTCGGTGGTCTCCCCGCTGCTGGCGCTGCACGACTGGCGCCGGCTGGCCGGCACCACCGACGTGGTCGTCGCCGTCGCCCCCGGGCGGACGCAGCGGGCCGACCTCGCCGAGCTCGGCACCATCCTGACCGGCGCCGGCATCCGGCCGCTCGCGCTGGTCCTCACCCGCATCCGCTCCCGCGGGGCCACCCCGCCGCCGGTCGCGCGCGCCGAGGGGACGCCGGCCCGCCCGGCCGCCCCGGTGCCCGCGCCGCGCTGAGCCCGTGACCGCCCTCGCCCCCCTCGCGCCCGGCCCGGCTCCCACCCCGTCGGCCGACACGCGCCGTCCGGGCGTGCTGGTGGTCGCGCTGCTGCTCGTCGTCGTGACGGTCGGCTGGCGGCGCGGCGAGTACTTCACCGGGTCGCTGGACCCGGTCGTCCTCGCCAAGGCCGGACTGAGCGCGCTCGCGCTGGCCGGGGCCGTCCTCCTGGCGTCGTCCGGTCCGCGGCTGCGGGTCGGCACGGCCTGGCTGTGGTGGCTCGGCGTCGTCCTCGGCTGCTCGGTGTTCGGGGCGCTGACCAGCGGCGACCTGGCCGCGGGCGGCACCGTCGCCGTCCGCGTGGCCGTGCTGGGCGCGACGGTGCACCTGCTGCTGCGGGCCGCGCCGGGCCTGCAGGTCGTCACCAGCCTGGCCGTCGCCTGCGGCGCGGTGGCCGCCGTCGCCGCGGTCACCGGGCTGCCCACCCTCGCGGAGGGCCGGCTGGCCGGTGGGGTGCCGGCGCTGAGCCCCAACGAGCTGTCGCTGCTGGCCGGGGTCGTCGTGCTCGTCCTGGCCTGGCGGACCGTGCTGGGTCGGGCCGGCTGGGCCGACGCCGTCACGGGCGCGGCCTTCCTCGGCGTCATCTGGGCCACCGAGTCGCGCACCGGCCTGCTCATGGTGCTCGTCGGGGTCGCGGTGATGGCCCTGTACCTGCGCCGCCCGCCGGTCGGGCTCGTCGTCGGGGGGCTGGTGCTCGGCGCGCTGCTGGTGGTCGGCGCGGCCGCCACCGGCGCCGTGACCGCCTTCGCCGAACGCAACGGGGACGGCGCGAGCACGCTGGAGTCCCGCTTCATCGCCTGGCGGGCCGCGGTGGAGCTGCCGCAGACCGCGTGGCAGGAGCTCTTCGGCGGCGGCATGGCGCTCAAGGTCATCCCGATCAAGGGCCAGTGGTGGGACGAGCAGCCGCTGGACAGCAGCTGGGTCTCACTGCTCGTGCAGGCCGGCGTCCTCGGCCTCGCGGTCGCCCTCGGCTGGGTGCTCTGGACGCTGCGCGGCGCCGCACGGACCCCGCGCCCGGTGCGGGTGCTCTTCCTCGGCCTGCTGGTCTTCCTGGTCGGGCGCAGCACCGTGGAGAGCGGCATGTTCGACGCCACCCCGGCCTACCTGCTGTTCGCCGCGGTCTCCGCGCTGGCCGAGCGGGGGTCGGCCGACCGGCTGGCCGCCGAGGCCGGGACGCTGGCCGACTGAGGGAGCGGGACCTCAGCCGAAGTCGGGCTGGGTCAGCGTGAACCGGGCCTCCACCGCGGCGTGCACGGTCTGCGGCACCGGCTCGACGTCGACGGCCACCGCCTCCTGCCGGACCCCGCTCAGGAAGGCGGCCGGCGCGACGGAGACCGGCCCCCCGGACAGGCCGGTGTCGGCGATCTCCACCAGGCCGGTCAGCCGGGACCCGGCCGCCGCGGCGTACTCCTCGGCCCGCCGGCGCGCGTCACGGACGGCCTCCGTGCGCGCCCGCCGGTGCACCTCGCTGTCGGGCCGCAGCGCCCACTCCGGGCCGGTCAGCTCGACCATGTCCCGGTCGGCCAGCCGCACCAGCAGGTCGCCGAGCACCTCCGGGTCGACGACCACCACGGTGAGGTGCTGACCGGCGACGTAGCCGGTCACCCGCTCCCTCGGCCGGCCGTCACGGAACTGCGGCCGCACGCGCAGCGGCGACACCGCGACCGACTCGACGCCCGCGCCGCACGCGCCCAGCGTGGCCCGCACCTCCTCCACCCGGCGGGCCAGGTCGCGCAACGCGGTGGCCCGGTCGGCGGAGCGGGCGCCCACGGCCACCCGGATCCGCGCCAGCTCGGGCGGCACCTCCGCCGTCCACTCACCGCGGACGGCGACGGTCGGGGCGGCAGGCAGGGTGCTCATGGCCGCCGACCGTGCCGTGCGACGCCGCGCGCCGCAACGGTCGTCAGGCGCTGTCCCCGGCCTGTCCCCCGCACGCGGGAGGTGCCCCCACCCGCGCGCCGGTCCGCTCCTCGCTCGCAGCCCTCGCTGCGATGCTCCCGCCGCTGTCGTCAGGCGGGGACGGCGACCGCGGGGGGAGCGCTCGTACGCGTCATCGGCACGACCACCCACCGCCGGACGGCGAGCGCGGCCAGGACCGGCCCGAGCGCCAGAGCCAGCGGCGTCCAGGCCACCCCCGCGGGCACCAGGAGGGCCAGGACGGCAACCGCGCCCAGCGCGCCGAACTCCAGCGCGCGCAGCGCCAGCACCCGGCGCTGGCCGCCGTGCACCGAGGCCAACGAGGAGTACGGCAGCAGCACGGCGCCCGCGACGGCGTAGACCGACCAGCCCGCGACGGCGGCCGCGGGCACCGCGTAGTCCCCGCCGGTGAGCGCCGGGCCCAGCCACGGCAGCACGACCAGCCCGGCTGCCCCGATCGCACCGACGCCCGCGGCCAGGCCCGCCGCGGCGCGGTCGGCCACGCGCAGGCTCTCGGCCATCGGCCGGGCGCGCAGGCCGACGAAGTGCGGCAGCAGGAACGAGCCGATGCCGGCGACCAGGGTCAGCGTCGGGGCGGTGTAGACCCGCGCGGCCTCCAGCGGCCCGTACGCGGCGGTCCCGACCGCCGCGACGACGAGCACCCGCAGCAGGGTGAGGGAGCCGGGCCGGACGGTCTGGGCGGCGGCCCGCCAGACGCCGAAGGACGCGACGCCGCGCAGGTCGGGGCGGCGCCACGGGCCGCGGGGCCGCTCCTCCGCCGGCACCCGAGCCCACGCCACGACCGCGGCCGACGCCTGGCCGACCAGCAGGGCGACCACGAAGGAGGCGAGGGTGACCCCGCCGGTCAGCCCGGCGACGCCCAGCGCCGCGAGCGCCCCGGCGAGGCTGGTGAGGTCGACCGCCGGCAGCGCGCGGTAGCGGCCGGTGGCCATGAGCAGCCGGCGCAGCGTGTCCTCGACGACGAACGCGGCGCAGGCCGGCCCGAGCAGCAACCCGGCCCACACCGGCACCAGCCCGCTGAGCAGCGCGGCGGCCGCGCCGGCCAGGCCCACGCCGGTGGACACCAGCGCCGTCCACACGTGCAGGCCGGCGCGGGTGCCGCGGGCGGTGCGGTCCAGCACGGTCAGCGAGTCGCCGACCAGGCCGCTGCAGACCGCCGTCCCCAGGACCAGCGCACCGTAGACGAGGGCGAAGACGGCCAGTCCGCCGGCGCCGAGCAGCCGCGCGGCGGCCACCTGCAGCGCCAGCCCGGCCAGCGCCTGGGTGCCCTGCCCGAGCACCGCCGCGGTCGCGCGGCGGCCCAGCAGGCGGGCGAGCCTCCCCCTCACGCTCAGTCCCGCGACGAGGCGGACCGCAGCCGCAGCGCGTGCCGGGCCAGCCGGGCGACGACGTGCGCCCGGGTGTCGCGCGGGCTGACGTAGCAGCGCGGCAGGGTGACCCGGTCGCCTGGCTGGTAGTCACCGGTGACGCAGGCGTTGTCGTAGCCCGCGGCCCGGACGGCGTCGGCCGCGGCCTGGTCGTAGGAGCCGTAGGGGTAGCAGAAGCTGGCGACCTCGGCCTGCAGCACGTCCTCCAGCACCCGGCGGCTCCCGCCCACCTCGGCGGCGAGGACGTCGGGGTCGGCGCCGGCGAGCCGGGCGTGGGTCATCGTGTGGCTGCCGACCTCCTGGCCGGCCGCGGCGACGGCGCGCACCTGGTCGGCCGTCATGATGTCGAAGCGGGGGCCGGTGTCCCACTCGTTCTGCCCGCCCATGCGGCCGGCGACGACGTAGACGGTGCCGGTCATCCCGTGGCGCCGCAGCACCGGGACGGCGTGGTCGAGGAAGTCGGTGTAGCCGTCGTCGAAGGTCAGACCGACCAGGCCGGCGGTCTCGCCGCGGTCGGCGGCGCGCACCAGCTCGGTGAGCGAGACGCCGCGCAGGCCCAGCCGGCGCAGCAGCCGCAGGTGGCGGTCCAGCCGGTCGGGGTGGACCCGCAGTCGGTGCGGGTCGGGCTCGGACGACGGGCTGATCGAGTGGTACATCAGCACCGGCGGGAGCGGCAGCCGCACCCGCGCGGCGGTCGCCGCGGTCACCGGGCGACACCGGCCTCGGCAGCCGCGGGGGCCTCGAGGGCCGCGAGCGCACGCCGCAGCGCGGTGCTCGAGGTGTGCATCGTGTACGGGAAGTAGCGGATCTCCACGCCGACGGCGGCGAAGTCCCGCTCGAGCGCGATCCCCTTGGGGGTGCCCCGCCAGTCGTCGCCCTTGAACAGGACGTCGAAGCGGACCTCGCGCCAGGTGTCGAGCTTGTCCGGGACGACCTCGGCGTGCACGTCGTCCACGCAGCGGATGCTGCGGACGATCTCGATCCGCTCGGCGAGCGGGACGACCGGCAGCCGGCCCTTGGTCTGCAGCAACACCTCGTCGGCGACCACGCCGGCGACCAGCCGGTCACAGTGCGCCGCCGCGTGCTTGAGGATGTTCAGGTGCCCGATGTGGAACAGGTCGTAGGCACCGGGCGCATAGCCGATCACTGGCACGTCTGGATTCCCCCCGTGGACGATGAGTGCACCGGGGAGTCCATCAGCTCCGATGACTGACGGTCATCACCCAGAGGGGTCCCGTCACCCTTTCGTGGCCGTGAACAGGACCTCAGTCCGCCAGGCCGGCCACGCTCGGTCACCGTGAGGTGGTGGCGAGCGAGGTGGCCGGGGCGGCGTCCGGGCCGGCCACCGCGGCGACCAGCTCGTCGCGGTAGCGCTCGGGGGCGTGCCGGCGGCGGGCCTCGGCGGCGTCGGCGAGCGCCGCCGTCCGCGTCGCGGACCAGTCGGCGGTCAGCCGCTGGACGGCGTCGGCCCACTCCCCCGGCCGGCCGGCGTCCACCGCCTCGACGGCGGCGTAGCCGGCCGCGGCCTCGCGCAGCCCGCTGTGCGCGCTGACCACGAGCGGCCGGGCCGCGAGCAGCGCCTCGACGGCGGTGTTGCCGAACGACTCGTCGCCCACCGAGGGCACCAGCACGACGTCGGCGGCGGCCAGGTGCGGCCAGACGTCGGCGGAGAACCCGGCGAAGTCGACCCGATCACCCAGGCCGGCCTCGTCGACCGTGCCGCGCAGCTCCGCCTCGAACCACTCGTAGCCGGCGAAGACCGAGCCGACGAGGGTCAGCCGGGCGTCGACCCCGCGGGCCAGCAGCTCCTGCAGCGTCGCGAGGGCGACCTGCGGGCCCTTCCGCGGGGAGAGCCGGCCGACGTAGAGCAGCCGCAGCGGGCCGGTCAGCCCGGCGCGTGCGGGCACCGGGTCCGCCGGGCCGCGGACGGCGTTGTGCACGACGGTGCTGCGCCGGCGCAGCCGCGGCGCGATCTCGGCGAGCACGTCGAGGGTGAACCGGCTGTTGGCCACCACCCGGTCGGCCAGCGCCGGGCACAGCGCCATCCCGAGCCGCAGCAGCCGCGGCGCGGACTGCTCGGCCTCGTGCACGTGGCACACCGACCGGCGGCCGGCCAGCCGCGCGAGCAGCGGCCACGACGGGAGGGTGAGGGTGTTGACGTAGACGCCGGCGACCCCGTGCCGGCGCAGCAGCCGCAGCGCCGGGAGGGTGCCGCGCACGGCGTCGGCGAGCAGCCGCACCGCGCCCCGGGGCCGCAGCGCGGCGTTGCGCAGGACCGGCATCGGGCACGTCTCCACCCGCACCCCGCGGGCCGCCAGCTCGCCGACCAGCGGACCGGGGCCGGGGACGGCGACCGTGACCGTGAACCGGCTGGCCAGCGCGGTGGCCGACTCCAGCAGCACCCGGTCGGCGCCGTAGAGCTCGGCGCCCGGGTGGACGACCAGCAGCGGCGGCCGGGGCGCTGCGGTGGGCTCGGACGGGACGCGGGGGGCGGGGACGCTCACCGGGTCAGGCCACCGGGCCGGTGAACTGCAGCAGCGGCGCGCCGGCCTCGTAGCCGACCTCGATCGCCACCTGGTCGCGCGCGTCGGCGGGGACGGTGAAGACGTACACGCCCTCGGCGGACTGCCCGGGGTCGACCATCGTGGCGAACGGGCGCCGCGACGGGTCGTCCAGCGGCGAGGCCGGCGTGCGGTCCGGGCCGTAGGCGAGGTTCACCGCGACGCCGCCGAGCGCGACCGGCTCGGCCGTGCCGTTCTCCACCCGCACGGTGACCCGCAGCGCGGGGCCGGCGATGTTGCCCGGGCCGATCGCGGTGCCCTCGATCGCCTCGATGGCCGGCAGCGTCACGACGACGCCGTCGCCGACCGCGCCCTCGGCGTCCAGCGGCACCTCCGGCAGGGTCGGCGGGGCCTCGTCGACGTCCTCGGTGGGGCCGGTGGGCTCAGGAGTCGGCAGCTGCGGGACGACGGCCGGTGCGGTGGTGGCCGCGGGGGCCTCCGTGGGGGTGGCCGCCGCGGCCGCGGGCGTGCCCGTCGTGCCCTCGTCGTCGCCGAGGACGACGACACCGAGGACGACCAGGACCGCCAGCAGCGCGCCGACCGCCGCGCCGAGCAGCAGCCGGCGGCGCCGGGCCGGGCCGGGAGGGGACGCGGGCGTCCCGGGAACGGTGCTCATCGCGGCAACCTGCCCATCTCGCGGAACCACTTGACCGAGGCGAGGGCGAGGAAGCCGGCCGCCGCCAGGAAGAGGACGGTGTAGGTCGGGACGAACAGCACGGGCGCCCCGAAGAGAACGAAGACGCAGGCCAGCAGGCCGTAGTCGGTCGGCAGCGTCAGCAGCGAGCGGCCCACGCCGACCCGCTGGGCGGTGCGCTGCGCCCGGGTGGCGACCCCGTGCTGGGCGCGCAGCGCCTCGTTGAGCATCGTGCCGAAGTAGGTGACGGCGTCGACCACGCAGTAGCCCAGCGGCACCAGCAGCCAGACCTCGTCGACGACGTCGGCGCGGTACCAGCCGATCAGCACGGCCAGGTGCAGGCTGGAGGCCTTCGCGGCGTCGACCATGTGGTCGAGCCACTCCCCCGCCGGCGAGCCGCCGCCGCGCAGCCGCGCCAGCTGCCCGTCGGCGGCGTCGAGCGCGTACCCGAGCACCAGGCAGGCGGCGACCGCCAGGCCCATGGGCACCGAGGGCGGAGCCAGGGCGAGCAGCGCGACGCCGGTGGTGGTGAACGCGGCGCTGACCGCGGTGACCGCGTTCGGCGTGAGCCCGGCATGGAAGGCCAGCGCGGCGAACAGCCGGCCCAGCGGGCGGTTGACGAAGCGGGAGTAGGCCGGGGCGCCGGTGGCGCCCTTCTGCGCGGCGGCCAGCCGGCGGACCGTCGTCCGCAGGTCGTCGGCCGGGCGCGCCCCGACGGCGGCGGTCACGGCCGCACCACCGGGAGGTCCTCGACCGCCGGGGCGGGCGCGGGCAGCGGGACGACGTCGGCCGGCCGCTGCGCCGGGCGCGGGGCCGGCGGCGCGTCGGCCGCGGTCGGCCGGCGGCGCCCCGAGGGACGGCGGGCCGGGAAGCGCCGCTCGGCCAGCGCGCGGGCGAGCTCCCCGTAGCCGGCGGCGACGGAGTCCCAGTCGTAGCCGCCGGCCAGCTCGCGGGCGCGCTGCCCGGAGCGGGTGACCCACTCCGGATCGGCCTCGACCGCGACGACCTCGCGGGCGACGTCGGCCGGGGTGCGGAAGTACCGCCCCGCGTCGGCGACCACCTCGCGGTTGAAGTCGACGTCGAAGGCGGTGACCGCGGCGCCGGCGCCGATCGCGCGCAGCAGCGAGGGGTTGGTGCCCCCGACGGAGTGCCCGTGCAGGTAGGTGGCGCAGTTGGCGTACAGCTGGTCGAGCAGCTCCTGGTCCCAGACGCCGCCGAGGAAGCGCACCCGGTCGTCGGCGAGGCCGTGCACGCGGGCGGTGTACGCGTCGGCGTAGGGCGCCGAGCCGACGACGACCAGCGGCTTGGTGGCCGTGCTGGCGGCGTAGCCCTCGACGATGACGTCGACGTGGTTCTCCGGCTCGAACCGGGCGACCACCAGGTGGTAGCCGCGCGGCTGCAGGCCGAGCTCGGCCAGCCGGTGCGCACCGGGCTCGATGAGCGGCGCGCCGTAGGTCAGCAGCGTGGTCGGGGCGGCGAAGGCGTCGCGGTAGTAGTCCGCGATGCCCTGCGCGTCGGCGATGAGCGCGTCGGACCAGCGGACGGCGAGCGCCTCCGCGGCCCGGTAGTAGCGCCGTCCCGTGCCGCCCCACTTGGCCCGCTTCCACTCCAGGCCGTCGACGTGCGTGGCGACCGGGATGCGGGCGGCGCGCAGCGCCGGCAGCAGCGGCGAGTTCGCAGCGTTGAACAGGATGGCCGCGTCGGTGCGGTGGGCCAGCAGGTGGCGGACCGACAGGGCCGTGTGGCTGAGGGTCTCCAGCGACCGGCGGCGGGCGGCCGGCAGGTGCACCAGCTCCATGCCCAGGTGCTCGGCCGGCGGCGGCTCCTGCGCCCCGGGGACCGTGCGGCAGTACACGACCACCCGGTGCCCGGCGTCGGCCAGCCGGCGGCCGATCTCCTCCACGGCCGTCTCGAAGCCGCCGTACCGGGCCGGCACGCCGCGCGTGCCGACCATGGCGATGCTCACGTGGTCCACCTGGGGCCTCCGTCTCGCGTCCGAGCAGGTCGGACGCCGTCTGCGTGCGGGACGCGCGGTTCCGTCGCCCTGGGTGAGCATCGACGGACACCGCGCTCGTGGGGAGGTGTGCGGGGGGTGCCCTCACCCGCACGGGGCACGGCCGCGCAGGGAGCCTCGTTGCCGCGGTCGGGGGCAGGGCGGCCGCCCTTCAGGGGCCCGCGCCGAGCCCGGTGAGGTGCTGGAACGGCCACCCTTCAGGGGCCCGCGCCGAGCCCGGTGAGGTGCTGGAACGGCCACCCTTCAGGGGCCCGCGCCGAGCCTGCGAGGCGTGGGGGGAAGGGTGGTCCTTCTAGTAGGCCCCGGAGCTGCTGACGACGGCGCGCACGGTCTTGACGAGGATCAGCAGGTCCATCGCCAGCGACCAGTTCTCGACGTAGCGCAGGTCCAGCCGCACGGACTCCTCCCACGGCAGGTCGGAGCGCCCGGAGATCTGCCACAGCCCGGTGAGCCCGGGCTTGACCAGCAGCCGGCGGCTGACCGACGTGTCGTAGCGGGCGACCTCACCGGGCAGCGGCGGGCGCGGGCCGACCAGCGACATGGAGCCGCCGAGGACGTTGAACAGCTGCGGCAGCTCGTCCAGCGACAACCGGCGCAGCACCCGGCCGACCGGGGTGACCCGCGGGTCCACGCGCATCTTGAACAGCAGGCCGTCGGAGATGTTCTGGGCCTGCAGCGCGTCGACCTGGCGGTCGGCGTCGACGACCATGCTGCGGAACTTCAGCATCGTGAAGGCCTGCCCGTTCACGCCGACCCGCTCCTGGCGGTAGAGCACCGGGCCGGGGCTGGTCACCTTGACGGCGAGGGCGATCGCGAGCAGGACCGGGGCGAGGAACACCAGCGCCACGGCGGCGACGGCGCGGTCCATGCCGCCCTTGACCACCCGCTGCCAGCCCTCGAAGCGCGGCTGCTCCACCGACAGCAGCGGCAGCCCCTCGAACGGGCGGATGTGCAGCCGCGGACCGGCGACCTCGACGAGTCCCGGCGCGACGAGCAGCTCGATGCCGGTGCCCTCCAGCTGCCAGGACAGCGAGCGCAGGTACTGCGAGGCGGTCTCGCTGGCGGAGGTGACGGCGATGGTGTCCGCACCGAGCTGGCCGGCCAGCGTCAGGACGTCGTCCAGACCGGCGACGGGGACGCCGGCGACGCGGGCCACCCGATCGCGGTCGTCGGGGGTGACGCAGGCGGCGACGACCTCCAGCCCGGCGAACCGCTCGCGGCGCAGCCGGTCGACCAGCTCGAGGGCGGCGGTGCCGCGCCCCACGACGACGACCCGCTTGGTGCAGCGGCCCTGCGCGCGCAGGCCGCGCAGCGTGCAGCGGGCGGCGAACCGGCCGAGCAGGGTGCCCAGGGTCAGCGCGGGGACGGCGCCGACGACCAGGGCCCGGCTGAGGTCGAGGTCGGCGGCGTAGGAGGCGAAGCCGGCGACGGCCAGCAGCACGAAGCCCGCCTTCCCGACGGCGCGGTACTCGTCGCTGCCAGTGCCGAAGACCCGCTCGGCGTGGGCGCCGGTGGCGTGCAGCAGCACCGGCCAGACGACGACGAGGCCGAGGCTGGCCCAGAACAGCGAGGTCGTCGGCGAGGCGTCCGGGTGGGCGCCGAGGACGGTCCAGGCGGCGACCGCGGCGGCCACGACCTCGAAGCCGGTGAGGGCGCGCGAGTAGCGGCCGGCCCAGGCGGCGCCGCCACGCCACAGCCGAGGACGGCGCAGGGTGGACGGCGGCTCCGCGAGCGCGCGGGACGCCGTCCCTAGTCGGACGGTGGACTGGTCGAGCAGCACGGTTCCCCCCGGACACACGTGACAACGTGTAGTCGGCATCACTCGTGCGTGGGCGACTACTCGTCTATGAGCAGGGAGTTCGCCCGGGCACGGCGCCCGACGTCGGATCGACCATCACAGCGCGTCACGGGTGGGTCAATGCAGGAGGGACTCGTTCACCCGTTGGGGACGGTGGCTCACCCACCCGGGGGCGCCCGGTCAGGTGCGGGGGTGGACGACGTTCTGCGCCGCCTCGAGGCCCTGCGCGAGCAGCTCCTCGGTCGCGTCGGCGGCCTCGGCGACCAGGAGGTCGAGCTCCTTGCGCTCGGTCGCGGAGAAGTCCTTGAGCACGAAGTCGGCGGGGTCCTGGCGGCCGGGCGGGCGGCCGATGCCGACGCGCACCCGGAGGTAGTCCTTCGTGCCGGTGGAGCGGGTGATCGACCGCAGGCCGTTGTGGCCGCCCTCGCCGCCGCCGCGCTTGAGCCGCACGCTGGCGAAGGGGATGTCGAGCTCGTCGTGCAGCACGACGAGGTCGGTGGACGGGATGGAGTGGTAGTCGAGCAGGCCGCGGACCGGGCCGCCGGACTCGTTCATGTAGGTCGTGGGCCGGGCCAGCACGACGCGGCGGCCGGCCAGCCGTCCCTCGCCGATCAGCGTCCGCGCCCGCTTCCCCTTGCCGGGGGACAGCTTCACCCCGGCGCGGGCGGCGAGCTCGTCGAGCACCATCGCGCCGACGTTGTGCCGGTTGCCGGCGTAGGAGGAGCCGGGGTTGCCCAGCCCCACGACCAGGAACGGCCCCTCGGACACAGCCGCAGGGGCGCCGGCGTCGCCGGCGCCCCTGCGGGTCGTGTTCTCGCTCAGGGTCGACCTCAGCCCTTCTCGGCCGACTCCATCGACTCCCCGCTGCCCTGCTCCTGCGGCTCGGGGACGACGTCGCCCTGGCCGACGCCCTCGGCGGGCTCGGCGGACTCCTCGCGCTCGATGCCGGCCTCGGCCTCGGCCTCGGCGAGCTCGGCCTCGAGGGCCTCGGCGGTCGGGGCGCCCAGGAAGCCGATGACGAGCGCCTCGGGGTCGGTGACCAGCGTCGCGCCGGCGGGGAGGGCCAGGTCGGCCGCGGTGATGTTCTGCCCCGCGGTGTGACCGGTGACGTCGACCTCGATCGTCTCGGGCAGGTTCGTGGCGTCCGCCTCGATCGAGACGGTGTTCATCTGGTGGTTCGCGATCGCGTCGACGCCGGGCTCACCGACGATGACGATCGGCACGTCGACGGTGGTCCGCTCGCCGCGGCGGACCAGGAGCAGGTCGACGTGCTCGTGGACGCGGGTCAGCGGGTCGCGCTGCACCGACTTGGTGAGCGCCAGCTCCTCCCGGCCGTCGAGGACGACGGTCAGCAGGACGTTGGAGCCGCCGTTGCGCAGCGCCGCGGCGAACTCGCGGGCCGGCAGCGACAGGTGCACGACGTCCTGGCCGTGCCCGTAGAGGACGGCGGGGATGCGGCCGGCCCGGCGGGTGCGGCGGGCGCTGCCCTTGCCGAACTCGGTGCGGGTCTCGGCGACGAGGCGGAAGTCGGCCACGGTGGTGTGCTCCTCGGGAGGTGGATCGGTCTGCGGGCCGGCGCGCGAGCGCGGGCACACCGTCAGGGCCGTCGACCACCGGGGCGTGCACGTCGATCACGGAGTACGGCGGACCGTCTCCCTCGCCGGGCAACCAAGCCAGGTTACCTCAGCTCCGGACCGGGGTTGACAGGTGGCCGACGTGTGGACCG
>DATIMX010000349.1:0-2193 GCA_035474935.1 Geodermatophilus sp.
ACATCCCCGGCCTGGCCACCGAGATCGAGCCGGAGGCGCTGGTCGAGGAGGTCCGCGCGCAGGCCCGCCGCGGCGACGGCTGGGTGAAGCTGGTCGGGGACTGGATCGACCGCGGCGTGGGCGACCTCGCGCCCGAGTGGCCGGCCGACGTCCTCGCGGCCGCGATGGCCGCCGCGCACGAGGAGGGCGCCCGGGTCACCGCGCACACCTTCGGCACCGACGCGCTGCCCGACCTCATCGGCGCGGGCATCGACTGCATCGAGCACGGCACCGGCCTCACCGAGGAGCTCATCGGGCAGATGGCCGCCCGGGGCACCGCCGTCGTCCCGACGCTGGTCAACGTCGAGAACTTCCCGGTCTTCGCCGAGCAGGGGGAGCGCAGGTTCCCCACCTACGCGAGCACGATGCGGCGGCTGTACGCCTCGTCGGGCGCCGTCGTCCGGGCCGCGTTCGAGGCCGGGGTGCCGGTGTTCGCCGGCACCGACGCCGGGGGCGGCATCGACCACGGCCGGATCGCCGACGAGGTGCGCGCCCTGCACGCGGCCGGTATCCCGGCCGAGGCGGCGCTGGCCGCAGCCTCGTGGTCGGCGCGCTCGTGGCTCGGGCTGCCGTGCATCGAGGAGGGGGCGCCGGCCGACCTGGTGGTCTACGCCGTCGACCCGCGCGCCGACCTCGACACCCTGGCCCGCCCGCAGCGCATCGTCCTCCGCGGTCGCGTCGTCGCCTGAGGACCGCGCAGGCCGTCCGGAAACGGCTGGCCCCCGCCTGGGAGACTCGTCCCGTGCTCCTTCGCATGTCGACGCTGTTCCTGCGCACCCTGCGCGACGACCCGGCCGACGCCGAGGTCCCGAGCCACCGCCTGCTGGTGCGGGCCGGCTACATCCGGCGGGCCGCGCCCGGCGGCTTCACCTGGCTGCCGCTGGGCTACCGGGTGTTCCGCAACGTCGAGCGCGTCGTCCGCGAGGAGATGGACCGGATGGGCGCGCAGGAGGTGCACTTCCCGGCGCTGCTGCCGCGCGAGCCCTACGAGGCCACCAACCGCTGGACCGAGTACGGCCCCAACCTCTTCCGCCTCCAGGACCGCCGCGGTGCCGACTACCTGCTCGGCCCCACCCACGAGGAGATGTTCACGCTCCTGGTGAAGGACCTGTACGCGTCGTACAAGGACCTGCCGGTCGTGCTGTACCAGATCCAGACGAAGTACCGGGACGAGGCGCGTCCCCGGGCGGGGCTCTTCCGCGGCCGCGAGTTCACGATGAAGGACAGCTACTCCTTCGACGTCGACGACGCCGGCCTGGACAAGAGCTACGCCGCCCACCGCGACGCCTACATCCGGGTCTTCGACCGGCTGGGCCTGGACTACGTCATCGTCTCGGCCATGTCGGGGGCCATGGGCGGGTCCAAGAGCGAGGAGTTCCTGCACCCGACCCCGATCGGCGAGGACACCTTCGTCCGCTCGCCCGGCGGGTACGCCGCCAACGTCGAGGCGGTCAGCACCGTCGTCCCCGAGCCGATCCCGCTCGAGGGGCTGCCCGAGGCCCACGTCGAGGACACCCCCGACACCCCGACCATCGAGACGCTGGTCGCGGTCGCGCAGCAGCTGTTCCCGGACGCCGGGTACACCGCCGCGGACACGCTGAAGAACGTCGTCGTCACGCTGGTGCACCCCGACGGCACCCGCGAGCCGCTGGTCGTCGGCATCCCCGGCGACCGCGAGGTCGACACCAAGCGGCTCGAGGCGCAGGTCTCGCCCGCGGAGGTGGAGCCGTTCACCGACTTCGAGGGCCACCCCGAGCTGGTCAAGGGCTACATCGGCCCGCAGGTGCTCGGCGCCGGGAGCGCGTCAGGCATCCGCTACCTCGTCGACCCGCGGGTGGTGACCGGCACCCGGTGGATCACCGGCGCCAACGAGCCGGGCAGGCACGTCTTCGACCTGGTGGCCGGCCGGGACTTCACCTGGGACGGCGTCATCGAGGCCGCCGAGGTGCTGCCCGGCGACCCCGCCCCCGACGGCTCCGGCCCGCTGGAGCTCGCCCGCGGCGTGGAGATGGGCCACATCTTCCAGCTGGGCCGCAAGTACGCCGAGGCGCTCGGCCTCCAGGTGCTCGACGAGAACGGCAAGCTGGTCACGGTCACCATGGGCTCCTACGGCATCGGCGTCTCCCGGGCCGTGGCCGCGATCGCCGAGTCCAC
>DATIMX010000350.1:0-4407 GCA_035474935.1 Geodermatophilus sp.
GCGAGCTCGGCGGGCAGCACGTCGCGCGGCCAGCCGAGCAGGTTCACCGCGACGACGGGCGTGCCGCCCATGGCGTAGACGTCGGAGAGCGCGTTGGTCGCCGCGATCCGGCCGAAGGTGTACGCGTCGTCCACGACCGGGGTGAAGAAGTCGGTCGTGAGGACCAGTCCCTGCCCGCCCGCGATCCGGACGACGGCGGCGTCGTCGCCGTCGTCCAGGCCGATGACCAGCTCCGCGGCCGGGTCGACCGGGCCGGCCGCGGTCAGGCCGGCCACCACGGCCTCCAGCTCGCCCGGCGGGATCTTGCAGGCGCAGCCGCCGCCGTGCGCGTACTGGGTGAGCCGGGTGCGTGCGGGCGCGGTCGTCACCGCTCCACCGTAGGCTGACCTGCGGAGGCGTCAGGGCGCCTGGTGGCCCCCGCGGCCTCTAAAGCCGACGTGGCCGAGCACCTCGGTCAGGCGGGTTCGATTCCCGTCCGCCTCCGCCACAGCCCCTGCGCCGCGGGCCGCCGTCCCGCCGGACGGCGGCCCGCGGCGTGGACCAGCTCGACGGCGGGCGGCTGGTCGAGGTCGGGCGAGCCGGGCTTCTCCGGGGCCTCCGGGAACGCCTGCTGAGCACCTCCGCCGGGGCGGTCGGGCGCACGCCCGCCGCCCCGGCCCGGCTCCGACCTACGCTCGGCGCCGATGAGCTCCCAGTCGACAGGCACCGACCCGCGGCGGCGCGTGCCCCGCACCGACACGCTGCTGGCCGATCCGCAGCTCGCCGCCGCCGCCGACCGGCTGGGCCGCGACCTGGTCAAGGCCGCCGTCCAGGACGTCCAGCAGCGCGTCCGCACCGGCGCGCTGGCCCCCGCCGACGCCGTCCCCGCCGTCCTGGCCGCCCTGCCGACGACGGCCGGCAGCCTGCGCCCGGTGCTCAACGCGACCGGCGTCCTCGTGCACACCAACCTGGGCCGCGCGCCGCTGTCGCCGGCCGCGGTGGAGGCGGTCGTGGCGGCCAGCGGCACCACCGACGTCGAGCTCGACCTGACCACCGGCCGGCGCGGTCCGCGGGGACAGGCGGCGCTGGCCGCGCTGGTCGACGCCGTCCCGGCCGCGGAGGCCGCGCTCGTGGTCAACAACTGCGCCGCCGCGCTGGCGCTGGTGGCCACCGCGCTCGGCGGGGAGCTGGTCATCGCCCGCGGCGAGCTGGTCGAGATCGGCGACGGCTTCCGCATCCCCGAGCTGCTCGAGGCCACCGGTGCCCGGCTCCGCGAGGTGGGGACGACGAACCGCGTCGCGCTCGACGACTACCGCCGCGCCCTGTCCGAGCACACCGGCGCGGTGCTCAAGGTGCACCCGTCCAACTTCGTCGTCCGCGGGTTCACGCGGGCGGTGCCGGTGGCCGACCTCGCCGCCGCGCTGGCCGGCAGCGGCGTCCCGCTCGTGGCCGACGTCGGCTCCGGGCTGCTGCGCCCGCACCCGGTGCTGCCCGACGAGCCGGACCTGCAGACCACCCTCGCCGACGGCGCCGACCTGGTGCTGGCCAGCGGCGACAAGCTGCTCGGCGGGCCGCAGGCGGGGCTGGTGCTCGGCCGCGCCGACCTCGTGCAGCGGCTGCGGCGGCACCCGCTCTACCGGGCGCTCCGCGTCGACAAGACGACGCTGGCCGCGCTGGAGGCCACGCTGCGCGGCCCGCAGCCGCCGGTGCAGCAGATGCTCGCCGCGGACGTCGACGGCCTGCGCCGCCGCGCTGCCGCGCTCGCCGCCCGGCTGACGTCCGCCGGGCTGGACGCGGTCGCGGTGGAGTCCGAGGCCCGCGTCGGCGGGGGAGGGGCGCCGGAGCATCCGCTGCCCAGCGCCGCGGTGTCCCTGCCCGCGGAGTTCGCGGTGCCGCTGCGCGCCGGCACACCTCCCGTGGTCGGGTACGTCGCGGGTGACCGCACCCTGCTCGACGTGCGCAGCCTCCCTCCGGCGGACGACGAGGCGCTGGCGACCGCGGTGCTGGAGGTGGCCCGCCGGTGGACGTGACCGCTCCCGGCACGTCCGGGATGGACGTCATCGCGACTGCCGGCCACGTGGACCACGGCAAGTCGACGCTGGTCCGCGCGCTCACCGGCATGGAGCCCGACCGGTGGGAGGAGGAGCGCCGCCGCGGGCTGACCATCGACCTCGGCTTCGCCTGGACGACGCTGCCCTCGGGCCGCCGGCTCGCGGTCGTCGACGTGCCCGGGCACGAGCGCTTCGTGGGCAACATGCTCGCCGGGGTCGGCTCGGTGCCCGCCGCGCTGGTGGTGGTCGCGGCGGACGACGGCTGGTCGGCGCAGACCGCCGAGCACGTCGCCGTCCTCGACGCCCTCGGCGTGCGGCACGCGCTGCTCGCCGTCACCAAGGCCGACCTCGCGGACCCCGCGCCGGTGCTCGCCGACGTCCGGGAGCGGCTGGCCGCCACGTCCCTGGGGAGCGGGCCGATGGGCGAGGTGCCCGGGGTGGCGGTCAGCGCCGCCACCGGCGCGGGGGTGCCCGACGTCGTCGCCGCGCTCGAGTCGCTGCTCGCCGGGCTGCCCACGCCGGACCGGGAGGCGCCGGTGCGGCTCTGGATCGACCGGGCGTTCCCGGTGAGGGGCGCCGGCACGGTGGTCACCGGCACGCTCGCCGCGGGGCGCGTCGCCACCGGGGACCGGCTGCAGCTCGGCGGCCGGGAGGTCGGCGTCCGCGGCGTGCACTCGCTGGGGCAGCCGGTCGAGCGGGCCGAGGCCACCGCCCGGGTGGCGCTCAACCTCCGCGGGATCGCCGTCGAGGAGCTCTCCCGCGGCGACGCCCTGCTCACGCCCGGAGCGTTCCGCTCGACCGCCGAGCTCGACGTGACCCTGGCCCGCGAGCCGGAGGACCGGCTGCCCGCCGAGGTCGTCGTGCACGTGGGCTCGGCCGCGGTCGGCGCGCGGCTGCGCCCGCTGGACGGGGTGGCGGTGCGGCTGCGGCTGGCCACGCCGCTGCCGCTGCGGGTCGGCGACCGGCTGCTGCTGCGCGACCCCGGCGCCCGCCGCGTGTTGGGCGCCGACGTCCGGGACGTCGACCCGCCCGAGCTGCGCCGCCGCGGAGCCGCCCGCCGGCGCGCCGAGGAGCTGGCCGCCCGGCCCACCGGCACGGCCGGGGCCGCCGCCGAGCTGGCCCGCCGCCGGTTCGTCCGGGCCGCCGACTTCGCCGCGATGGGCTGGCCGGTGCCCGAGCAGGCGACGACCGTGGGGCCCTGGCTGCTCGCGCCCGGGCTGGTCGACGAGCTGGCCGCGGCCCTGCCCGGGATCGTCACCCGCTACCGGCAGCTGCGCCCGCTCGAGCCCGGCCCACCGGTGGCCGTCGCCCGCCGGGCGCTGGAGCTGCCCGACGACGAGCTGGTGCCGGCCGTCGTCCGCGAGCCGCTGGCCCTGCGCGAGGGCCGGGTGGTCGCCGCGACCGCCGGCCTGCCCGCCCGGGTGCAGCAGGCGGTCGACGGGATCCGGGCGACGCTGGCCGCCGACCCGTTCGCCGCGCCGGACGCCGACCAGCTCCGCGCCGCCGGGCTGGGGCCGCGCGAGCTGGCTGCGGCCGTGCGCGACGGGCAGCTGGTCAGGATCGCCGACGGCGTCTACCTGGCACCCGGGATCGCCGAGCAGGCGCGCGCCCGGCTGGCCGCCGTCCCCGCGCCGTTCACGCTCAGCCAGGCCCGCTCGGCGTGGGGGACCAGCCGGCGGGTCGCCGTCCCGCTGATGGAGTGGCTGGACGCGCGCGGGGTCACCGAGCGGCTGCCGGACAACACCCGCCGGCTGCGCTGAACCCGTTCCCTCGGGGGCCCCGGACCCCGCACCCGGCCCGAGCCCGCCCGTCCTCGACGCCGTCCCGGGCACGATGACCGGCATGGCCGAACCCACCGAGCACCGTCACCACGCCATCGACTACATCGAGCTCACCGTCACCGACCTCGCGGAGGCGAAGCGGTTCTACGCCGACGCCTTCGGCTGGGAGTTCACCGACTACGGGCCGCAGTACGCCGGCATCCGCGACGGGTCCGGAGGGTCCGCACGGGAGGTCGGGGGTCTCGCGGTCGGCACGGAGGTGCGCCCGGGCGGACCCCTGGTCCTGCTCTACTCGGCCGATCTCGACCAGACCCTCGAGTCGGTGACGTCCGCCGGTGGTCGGGTGGTCAACGGCCCCTACGCGTTCCCCGGCGGACGGCGGTTCCACTTCCAGGACACGAGCGGCAACGAGCTCGGCGTCTGGTCCGAGGTCTGAGCCGCATCCCCTCACGGTTCCCGCCGACCGACCGGGCGTCAGGCGCCGGCCTGGCGCAGGAACACCTCGCGCTCGTCGCTGACGTCGGGAGCAGGGTCAGGGGCGGTGTCGACGCTCTCGACCGTGTCCTCCGGCCGCACGGGCTCCGGGAGGTGGCGGA
>DATIMX010000351.1:0-2023 GCA_035474935.1 Geodermatophilus sp.
ACCGGAGCCCTACCAGCCGTCGGCGGTCCACGCCTCCGGTGCATCGGCCTCGGCCGGGGCGTCCGCAGCCCGGTGGCGGCCCTGCTGGAGGCCTCGCTGGTAGGTCGCCAGCCGGTCGCGGACCCGCTCCGGCACCCGCTCGTCCGGCGGTGCCGCCGGGCGGGAGGCGCGGGGCGGCGGGACGAGCCGGTCGCCGGGGCTGCGGCGCGGCAGGCCACTAGCGGTGGTGGCCGGCGGGGCGTCGGTACGCGTGGCGCGTGCGGCGGCCGCACGCCACTCCCGGTCGCCTGCGGTCTCCCAGTCGACCGTCGCCGGCCCGCGCTCGTCGTCGCGGAACCAGGCCGACGCGACGGCCTCGAAGATCGGCGTACCGACGGTGCCGGCCGACGTCGGCAGGGGGCCGAACAGCTCGTCGCCGCTGTTCCGCTGGCTCCCGCGGGTCGGGAGCGAGGAGCGGGGCAGCGCCGAGGCCATGAGGTGCGTGGAGTCGGGCGAGGTCGAGTTCATCAGGTGCGTGGAGTCGCCCAGGTACCAGGGGTCTCCGCCCCCCTGTGCGGTGACCAGGGCCGCCGGGCAGTGCAGGGTGGCGACGACGCCTTCGCGGTGGTCGATCAGCGGCCGCTCGAGCCGGATCCCGCCGGTCGACCGCCGGGCGAGCCGCTCGGCCACCCGCGACGTCCGGCCCCTGCCGCCGCCGGTTCCGCCCAGGGCGTCCGTCCAGCCGCGACCGGCCACCAGGACCTCGACCCTGAGCGCGCCGTCGGGCTCCAGGCGCGCATCGACCTCGACCCGCGCGCCGGGCGATGCCGCGGCGGCCTCGTCGACCAGCTCGGCGACCAGGTGCCGCAGCTCCACCGCGGCGGTCGTCGACAGCGTCGCCTGCGGCGCGGGGTGCACCGTGGCGCGCGAGGGCTCGTCCACCAGGGCCACCGCGTCGCCGAGAACGGCGGATACGGTGTGGGGCGCACCGCGGTGCACCCCGGGGTCGGAGCCGCACAGCAGCAGGAGCGCCTCGCTGTCGCGGCGGAGGCGGCGGCCGATGTCGCGCAGCTCGGCGATCCGCGCGCGGTCGTCGGACAGCTGGGCGAGAACGGCCACCCGCTCGAGCAGCGCCTCCTGGCCGTCGACCCGGTCCTGCAGCCTGCGTGCCAGGTCTGCGACGGCACGGTCGTCGCCGGGCGCGTCGGACCCGTTGCCGAGCCTCGGATACGACCCCGCCGAGGGACCGGCGGCGAAGCCCGCCCAGGGGTCGCGTCCGCCCATCGGGCTCCCGCCCACCGAGCTGGGCTCGGGGACGGACCTCATGTCACCCACAGTCGGGCCTCCCGAACGGGTCGATGCGCTCGCGCCGCTCCTCGCGTGGACCCGCTCACCCGTACGGGCCGGTCCTCCTGCGGCAGGCACACTACCGGGCGTCCCGCAGGGCGCCGCACGGGCGCACGTCCACCGCCGGACGGGGCCCCGTGGAGGCGCCCGTCCGGGTGACATCCGCGCTGGTCGTGACCGTGCGTGTGAACCGGATCATCGCAGCAGGTCCACGGTCCGCGGGTCAGGCTCGCCGTCGAAGTACCGCTCGAGCACCTCGGCGAACACGGGAGTCCCTTCGGCGGCGCGGTCGAACAGCGTCATCGACGACCGCAGCTTGAGGTCGTCCGGATAGCCGAAGATCTCCGCTGCGGTCCGCCCCTGCACCGCGACCACCAGCTCGGCGCACTCCTGCAGCCGCGGGCCCAGGACCGGATGCGCCAGGTACGCGCGCGCCTCGTCGAGCCCGGACAGGGCGTACGCGCGGGCCGTGGGGCTCGACCCGAGGCCGGCGATCTGCGGGAAGACGAACCACATCCAGTGGCTCGTCTTGCGGCCCTGCCGCAGTTCGGCCCGTACCCGGTCGATGACGCCGTCCTGGGCGGCCACGAACCGCTCCAGGTCGTAGGGGTCGGGGGACGGCACGCGGCCATGATTGCGGTGACGCGGTCCGGGCGCACCCCGAGAGGTGCGCCCGGACCGCGGAGGATCACGCCTG
>DATIMX010000352.1:0-5814 GCA_035474935.1 Geodermatophilus sp.
GGCCAGTAGCCCGACGTCTCCTCGCCGCGGATGGTCCGCCAGGGGAAGGCCGCGCCGTCCAGGCCGAGCACCCGAGCCCGCTCGCGGGCCAGCTCGAGGGTCGAGTGCCGCCAGCGCAGGGCGTCACGGGCGGCGTGAGGCGCGATGTAGGTGAGCACCGGCAGCACGTAGGTCTCGGTGTCCCAGAAGGTGTGCCCGTCGTAGCCGGGGCCGGTCAGGCCCTTGGCCGGGATGGGCTGGCGCTCGGCGCGCAGGCCGGCCTGGAGCAGGTGGAAGACGCCGACCCGCACGGCCTGCTGCAGCTCGTCGTCCCCTTCGATCTCGACGTCGGCGTGCTGCCAGTGCTCGTCGAGCACCTCGCGCTGCTCGCGCAGCAGCCGCTCGAAGCCGGCCAGCTTGGCGGTGGCCAGCGCGCCCTCGACCTGGTCGCGCAGCGCGGCCGCCGAGCGCCGGGAGGACCAGCCGTAGGAGAGGTACTTGACCAGCTTCACCGACGAGCCCTGGGGCAGCCGGGCGGCGAGGGTGAAGCGGGCGAGGTCCTCCCCCGCCTCGATGTCGACCGTGGAGGTGTCGGGGACCTCGACGACGTGGTCCATGCCGGCGGCCATCCGCAGCCGGCTGCGCTGGGTGCGGTGCACCAGGACCGCCCGCTGGCCGCGGGCCACGGCCATCTCGTTGAGCAGCGGGCGGGCCAGCGCGGCAGCCGAGCGCGGGTCGTCGGCCTCCGAGCCGCTGTCGACCGGCTCGTTGGCCAGCAGGTCCGACTGCAGGGCGATGTAGAGGTCGCCCTGCCCGTCGGTGCACTCGACGCTGTACTCGATGGCGGCGATCGAGCGGCGGCGCAGCGAGACCAGCCGGGTGCTGGTCACGGTCACCACGCGGCCGTTCGGGGAGCGCCACTCGGTGCTGCGGCGCAGCACGCCGCGGCGCAGGTCCAGGGTGCGCCGGTGCTCGATGATCTCGCCGTAGTCCAGGTCCAGCGGGGTGTCCCCGACCAGCAGCCGGATCAGCTTGCCGTCGGTCACGTTGACGACCGTCTGCCCCTGCTCGGGGAAGCCGTACCCGACCTCCGCGTAGGGCAGCGGTCGCTCCTCGAAGAAGCCGTTGAGGTACGTCCCGGGGACGACGACCGGCTCGCCCTCCTCGTACGAGCCGCGCATGCCGATGTGCCCGTTGGACAGTGCGAACACCGACTCGTGGACGGCGAGCGAGGCGTGCTCCAGGCCCGTCTCGCTCAGCGCCCAGGGCTCGATCGGGAAGTGCGGCCGCCCCTCGGTCACGGCGTGCTCCCTTGCAGCAGCTCGGCCAGGTCCTGGACGACGACGTCCGCACCGGCGGCCTGCAGCCCGTCGGCCTGCCCGACGCGGTCGACGCCCACGACGTAGCCGAAGGCACCGGCACGTCCGGCGGCCACGCCGGCCAGCGCGTCCTCGAAGACGACGGCCTCGGCCGGCGGCACCCCCAGCGCGCGGGCGCCGGCCAGGAAGGTGTCCGGGGCGGGCTTGCCGCGCAGCCCCTGTGCCGCCGCGACCTCGCCGTCCACCCGGGTGTCGATGAGGTCGGCGAAACCACCGGCCTCGATGACCTCCCGCCCGTTGCGCGAGGCGGTGACCACCGCGGTGGCCAGGCCCGCCCCCTTGGCGGCCTGCAGGTAGCGGATCGAGCCGGGGTAGACCTCGACGCCGTGCTCGGCGAGCTCGGCGTGCACCAGCTGGTTCTTCCGGAGGCCCACCCCGTGCACCGTCGCGGCGTCCGGCGGATCGTCCGGCGTCCCCTCGGGCAGCGTGATGCCGCGGCTGGCCAGGAAGTCGCGCACCCCGTCGAGCCGCGGCTTGCCGTCCACGTAGCGGTTGTAGTCCTCCTGGGTGAACTCGGGCGCCCCGGAGTCACGGGCCCGCAGGAACCCGTCGAACGTCCGCTTCCACGCCGCCATGTGGACCGTCGCCGTCCGGGTGAGGACGCCGTCGAGGTCGAACAGGCAGGCGCGGATAGAGCCGGGGAGACCGAGCACTCCCCGACGCTACCGGCGTCCGCGGGCCCGCGCCGTGCGGGGAAACACGCTGTTCACCGGGGGGTGGCCCCGTCCCGGGCCCCGCCCTGAGCCTGCGAAGGGCGGGGAGGACGGGGTCCTTCTAGGGTCGGCGCTGGGGTACCCGTCCCCGCCGTCCGCCCGAGAGCCGAGGAGCCCGTCCATGGCCGAACGCCCGACGCCGCCCAGTCCCTACGACTTCCTGCCGCAGGTACCGAGCTTCGAGGTCACCAGCACCGACGTCACCGACGGCGCCCCGTTGGGCCGCGCCCAGGTGAGCGGCGTCATGGGTGCCGGCGGTGAGGACCGCTCGCCCCAGCTGTCCTGGTCGGGTTTCCCCGAGGGGACGAAGAGCTTCGCCGTCACCGTCTTCGACCCCGACGCCCCCACGCACAGCGGCTTCTGGCACTGGGTGGTGGCGAACATCCCGGTCTCGGTCACCGAGCTGCCCAGCGGCGCCGGCGACCAGCAGGGCTCGGGGCTGCCGGAGGGCGCGGTCCAGCTGCGCAACGACGCCGGCTTCCCTGGTTTCGTCGGCGCCGCTCCCCCGGCCGGGCATGGGCCGCACCGCTACTTCGTCACGGTGCACGCCGTGGACGTCGAGCGGCTCGACGTGCCGCCGGACGCCTCTCCCGCGTTCCTCGGCTTCAACCTGTTCAACCACACCCTGGCCCGCGCCGTGCTCGTCGGCACCTACGACCAGGACTGAACGGCCCCGTTTCCTACCGCACCGCGACCGGCCGGACGCGCAGCGCTCCGGACACACGGCCGGTGCTTGAGAGTTCTCCTATCCGTTCCCTGAGCTGGGCACCATGGCGGCATGGCGACGGCTGGGACACGAGGGAGCAGGCTGTGGCGTGCCTGCTGCGGCACGCCGTCGGCCGTGGTCTCCGTCGTGCTGCTCGCGCTGCTGCTCACCGGGATGGCCGTGCCCCGGTGGGCCACGGCCGAGGACGACGTCGCAGCGGTGGAGGACGTCGCACCCGCAGAGGTCCCCCCGGCCGCGGAGCTCCCGGCGGCCGACGCCCCGGCGGCGGCGGACGACGTCACGCCCGCGGACATCGTCCCGGCGGTGACCGCCGCCCACGGCGACCTCGGGACCTTCGCCGTCGTCGTCGCCGACCAGGAGGAACGTCAGACGGACGTCTCCATCCGCGCCGCCGAGGCCCGCACCGCGCAGGTGCTGGCCCGGACGGCGGGCAACGAGCTGGCCGACCGCCCCTTCCCCACCGCCTCGCTGGTCAAGCTCTTCCTCGCCGCGGACGTACTGCACCGCGCCCGCACCGGTGGAGTCGCCCTGACCCCCGCCGACCGGGCGGAGCTCGAGCTGATGATCCGCAGCTCGAACGACCCCGCTGCCTCGGACCTGTGGGTGCGCTTCGGCGGCGCACAGGCCGTTCGCGACGTCGCCGTCCGCTACGGGCTGACCGCCACCGCGCCGCCACGGAGGTGGGGCCAGTGGGGCGAGACGACCACGACCGCCGCCGACCTGGCCCGCTTCCTGACCCGGCTGCCGGTGATCGCGCACCCGGACGACGCCGAGGCGCTGCTGGGCTGGATGCGCACGGCCACCCCGATCGCCTCCGACGGCTTCGACCAGGAGTTCGGCGTCTTCGGCACCCTGCCCGGTGCCGCGGTCAAGCAGGGCTGGATGTGCTGCCTCGCCGGCCAGCGCCACCTGCACTCGGTGGGCGTGGTCGGCGGACGGGTCGTCGTGCTGCTCAGCGAGGTGCCCTCGTCGGTGGGCTGGGACCGGGCCAAGGCGGCGCTGGACGCCGCCGCTGCGGCCGTCCCGGTCCCCACGCCCTCCTGACGGCGGCTCAACCCACGTCGGAGAGGTCGGCCACGCCCACGGTGGCCAGGCGGGCGAAGCCGGTCCGCTCGTAGACCCGTGCCACGTCGTCGTCCCCGGCGACCAGGAACACCAGCTCAGCGGTCTCGCGCGCGTGCGCGGTCAGCGCCGAGGCCAGCCCCGCGCCGAGGCCCCTGCCCCGCAGCCGCGGGAGCGTGGCGACGCCGACGATCTCGGTCACCTCGACGCCGTCGACGACGACCGGGTGGTGGGTGCCGACCGCGACCGGCTCACCGTCCTCCACCGCGACCATCATGACCGTTCGGCCGGTCGCGATCCGCTCGCGCAGCACCGCGGTGCGGGGCGAGCCGACGGCCACGCCGACCGAGGCGCCGCCGGCCTCCGAGCGCGGCCCTGGGTGGGCGAAGGCGATCGAGGTCAACCGCTCGTAGCGCGGCAGCTCGGGGTCGTCCGCGCCGACCAGGTAGAGCCGCACCCCGGAGGGCAGCACCAGCTCCACCGGGTCCGCGGCGACCAGCAGCGGCGAGGAGCCCACGGTCAGTCCCGCCGCCCGGACGGCGGCCTCGACGGTGGGCGCGTCCTCGCAGATCCACTCGACCGCCACCGGCAGGCCGGCGGCCTCCTGGAGCGCCACGGCGGCCCGGACGTCCTCGACGCTCACCGGCTCCCCCGGCCGCGGCCGCGCCGGGTACGGCCAGGTCGGGCTGCCGACCGGCACGTCGAGACCGCCGGCGGGCTGGACGCGCGCATCCGGCAGCGGCGCCGCGGCGAAGTACTGCTCGACGCGCTCGAGCAGCCCCGGGGGCAGGGACACACGGGCACCCTAGACGGGCGGCGCGACGACGTCCGCTCGAGCGCCGGTCGGACGGCCCTCCCCCACCCGGGCGGGTGAGCCGGAGAGGCCGGACGGCACGATGGAGTCCGTGACAGCAGTGGGATGGGCGGCGTGACGGCAGCGGCACGACCCCAGGTGTCGCCCTACGCGGTGTTCGACCGCGACTCGTGGCGTGCGCTCGCGGCGGGCAGCTCCCTGCCCCTCGACGCGACGCAGCTGGAGTCGCTGGCCAGCCTCGGCGACCGCATCGACCTCGACGAGGTCGCGACGGTCTACCTGCCGCTGGCCGGGCTGCTGCGGTTGCACGTCGAGGCCAGCAGGCGGCTGTGGGCGGCCCGCAGCGAGTTCCTGGGCGACTCGACGGCCAAGGTGCCCTACGTCATCGCGGTGGCCGGCAGCGTCGCCGTCGGCAAGAGCACCACCTCCCGGCTCCTGCAGACCCTGTTGGCGGCCGGACCCGGCAACCCGCGGGTCGACCTCGTCACCACCGACGGGTTCCTGCTGCCCAACGCCGAGCTGGAGGCGCGTGGACTGCTCGGTCGCAAGGGCTTCCCGGAGAGCTACGACCGGCGGGCGCTGCTGCGCTTCCTGGCCGAGGTCAAGTCCGGCCGGGGTCAGGTCAGCGCCCCGCTGTACGACCACAAGGCCTACGACGTCGTCCCCGGTGGCCGACAGGTCGTCGACCGGCCCGACATCCTCGTGCTGGAGGGGCTCAACGTGCTCCAGGCGGGCCGCCGGGCCGACGGCCAGGCGCCCGAGGTCTTCCTCTCGGACTTCTTCGACTTCTCCGTCTACGTCGACGCCGCCGAGTTCGACATCCAGCGCTGGTACGTCGAGCGCTTCCTCGCGCTGCGGCGGACGGCGTTCGCCGACACCAGCGCCTACTTCCACCGGTTCGCCGGCCTGACCGACGAGCAGGCCGGCGAGACCGCCCTCGGCATCTGGGCGGCGGTCAACGGCCCCAACCTGCGCGACAACATCGCGCCGACCCGCTCGCGCGCCCGCCTGGTGCTGCAGAAGGCCGCCGACCACGAGGTCCGCCGGGTCCTGCTGCGCAAGATCTGACGCGGGCCCCCTCCCCCACAGCGGCTGCCCTCACGCAGTTGATCGATAGTCGCGGATGTTGGGGATAACGGC
>DATIMX010000353.1:0-2620 GCA_035474935.1 Geodermatophilus sp.
TGCGCCGGGCGACGGGGCAGAACGATACCAGTGCTCCCGGGCCCGTCGACGGGTGGTCCTGCAACGCAGCGGACGAGGTCGTCTCGACATCGACGTGGACACTGGTGGGTCGGTGCAAGCCGTCGTCCTGGGAGACGACTGCCCAGGACGCGGAGGAGATGGTGATGCGGAGGACGTCGGCGCTGGTCACGGCCACGGCACTGGCCCTGCTGGCCGGCTGCCAGGGCGGCGGCGGCGGGACGGCGGCGGCGCCGACCACCGCCGAGGCGCCCCCGGTCACGGTCGAGGTCTCGCCCACCGACGGTGCGACCGACGTCTCGCCCACGATTCCGTTGGAGATCTCCGTCACGGACGGCGAGCTCGCCGACGTGGACGTCGTCGACGGTGCCGGGGCCGAGGTCCCGGGCGCGGTGGCCGACTCGCCGGAGGACCCCGCCGTCGACGTCTGGACGCCGGAGACCCCGCTGGCCTACGGCACCACCTACACGCTGACCGCCACTACCGAGGGGGAGGGCGCGGAGCCCGTCGAGGCCGCGACCACCTTCACCACGGTCACCCCGCGGACCCGGCTGACGCCGTCGATCGGCCCGCTGGACGGCCAGACGGTCGGCGTCGGCATGCCGATCCGCGTCTACTTCCGCGAGCCGGTCGTCGACAAGGCCGCCGTCGAGCGCAACCTGAAGGTGACCAGCTCGACCCCGACCGACGGCGTCTGGAACTGGTTCAGCGACACCGAGGTGCACTTCCGCCCGTCGCAGTACTGGCCGGCCGACACCGACGTCACCCTCGACGCCGACCTCTACGGCGTCGACCTGGGCAACGGCGTGTGGGGCGAGACCGACCGCACGGTCTCCTACTCCATCGGCGAGCGGCACGTGTCCATCGCCGATGCGAGCACCCACCAGATGGAGGTCTACGACGGCGACCAGCTGGTGCAGACCTGGCCGATGAGCGCCGGCAGCCCGGACAACCCCAGCTACAACGGCGCGCACGTGGTCACCGAGATGAACGCCGACCGGGTCATGGACTCCAGCACCTACGGCGTCCCGGTCGACAGCCCCGGCGGCTACCGCACGCCGGTCAAGTGGGCCGTCCGCATCTCCGACAGCGGCGAGTTCGTGCACGCCGCGCCGTGGTCGGTGGCCCAGCAGGGCCGGGAGAACGTCTCGCACGGCTGCATCAACCTCTCCACCGAGCGGGCCCGCTGGTTCTTCGAGTTCTCGCAGCCCGGGGACGTCGTGGAGATCCGCGGCTCCGACGCCGGCGCGCTGCGCTCGGACATCCACGACTGGACCATCCCCTGGGAGGAGTGGAAGGCCGGCAGCGCGCTCGACTGACCCGTTTCTCACCCGGCTGGGAGGGGCATGATCACCGCGTCCCCCGAGCGCGAGGAGAGTGCCGTGGACACCTGGGTGATCGTGCTGATCGTCGTGGTCGTGGTCGCGCTGCTGGCAGCGCTCGCCCTGACCATGGCCAAGCGCAACCGCATCAACAGCGCCCGGAAGCGGGAGCAGGCCCGCGACCACCTGCGCGAGGCGGAGCTGCGCAGGGCGCAGGCCGAGAAGGAGCAGGCGGCCGCCGAGGAGCAGGCGGCCCGTGCCCGGCGGGAGCGCGCCGAGGTCGAGGAGCGCACTCGGCTGGCCGAGCAGGAGGCCCGGCAGCGGGCGGCCACCGCGCAGGAGCACGCGTCGGCGGCCGAGCAGCTGCGCGCCAAGGCCGAGAAGCTGGCTCCCGGCCTCGCCGACGGCCACGGCAACCGCACGGACGGCGTGGCCGGTCCCGGTGAGCACGCCGGCGGTCAGGCCGGTCCCGGTCAGCCCGCCGGCGATCAGGCCGGTCCCGACCAGCCGGCCGGCGGCGCCACCCGCCGCTGAGTTCCGGCGCCCCGGACGGTCTGACGTCCGAGGGGGCCGACCGTTGCCCTCCCGACCCGGAGGGGCGCCATGACCGACCTGCTCGCCATCGGCACGCGCAAGGGCCTGTGGCTGGCCCGCAGCGAGGACGACCGCCGCACCTGGACGCTGGGCGAGCCACACCTGCTCGCCCAGGAGGTCGCGGCGGTGTCGATCGACACCCGCGGCCCGACCCCGCGGGTGCTCGCGGGCATCCAGTACGGCCACTGGGGCCCGACCGTGATGTGGTCCGACGACCTCGGCGCCAGCTGGCAGGAGACCGAGACCGGCGCCATCCGCTTCCCCGAGGACACCGGCGCCGCGCTCGCCCGCGTCTGGCAGCTGCGCCCCGACAGCACCGACCGGCCCGGCGTCGTGTGGGCCGGCTGCGAGCCGCACTCGCTGTGGCGCAGCACCGACGGCGGCTGCAGCTTCGAGCTGGTCCGCGGGCTGTGGGACCACCCGCACCGGCCGACCTGGCAACCCGGCGCCGGGGGCGGAGCGGTGCACACGGTGCTGCCCGACCCCGCCTCGGACCGGGTGACCGTCGCGATGAGCACCGGCGGCGTCTACGTCAGCGAGGACGGCAGCGGGGGGTGGGAGCCGCGCAACTCCGGCATCAGCGCCGTCTTCATGCCCGAGCCCGCGCCCGAGTACGGCCAGTGCGTGCACAAGGTCGCCGTCGACGCGGCCGGTCCGGACCGCCTGTACGCCCAGAACCACTTCGG
>DATIMX010000354.1:0-17242 GCA_035474935.1 Geodermatophilus sp.
GCGCGGACCATGGTGATCGTGGCCTCGTCGGCACCGGGCACCATCGCCACCGCCAGGCTCACCACGCGGTCCACCACCTGCTCAGGAGCGAGCTGCTGCTGCAGGCCACGCGCGGCCTCGGCCAGTCGCCGGGCCAGCTCGTCCAGGGCGGCCGTCGTGCCGGTGTCCTGCGCCGAGGGCTGCCCCCGCTGATGCGGGACCTCGGTGCGCTTCGGCTTCCCGGCGAACGCGTCCGGTGCCTGCCGTGAGGCGGGAGCGGGATCGGACACCACGGTTGCACCTCCCGGGATGATGGTCGCGTCCTCCTCCGAGTCTGGCCGGCGCATCGGGCGCCGCGCCGGCCATCTGACCGCCCTCCGTGATCGGCGAGGTCGGGGGCGTGGCGCAGTCATCTGGCCGATGCACGCGATCGGCGGAGCCGGGAGGTTCACAGACGGCTCGGCCGGACCGGGCCCCGGCCTCACGACGGGAGACCCGTGAACGCGAAGCAGACCATCGTCCTGGTCCACGGCGCATACGCCGAGTCCTCGAGCTGGAACAGCGTCATACGCCCCCTGGCTGCCGAGGGGCACCGGGTCATCGCCTGGGCCAACCCCCTGCGCAGCGTCGCCGGCGACGCTGCGGCGCTCAGCGACCTGGTACGCAGCATCCAGGGACCCGTGCTCCTGGTGGGGCACTCCTACGGCGGCTCGGTCATGACCAACGTGGCCGCGGATGCCGGGCACGTCGTCGGGCTCGTGTTCGTGGCCGGGTTCGCGCTGGAGCCCGGGGAGAGCTCCGCCGACGCCTCCTCCCTGGTCCCCGGCGGCACCCTGGGCGAGACGCTGGTGCGCGTGCCCCTGGCCGACGGCGGCGCCGACACCTACATCGCACCCGACCGGTACCACCAGCAGTTCTGCGCCGACCTGCCCCGGGAGGAGGCGATGCTGATGTCGGTCACCCAGCGTCCGATCACCGAGGCCGCGTTGGGTGAACCGTCAGGCGACCGGCCGCTGTGGCGTGCCCTGCCCAGTTGGTTCCTCTTCGGGGAGCTCGACCACAACATCCCCGCCGGGGCGCACCGCCGCATGGCCGAGCGGGCCGGAGCGCGGCGCATCCTGGAGATTCCTGGCGCCTCGCACGTGGTCGGGATGTCCCACCACGGCGAGGCGACCCGGTTGGTGCTGGAGGCCGCCGAGGCGACGGCGTCGGTCTCCGCATGACGCGGCGTCCACCGCGACACCACGGTATGGACTCCGACACCGCCCTGGAGCCCGCGGTCCGGCGACACGGTCCGCGCATGGCCGCGACCGAGCCCTGGCCGGCCCTGGCCTACGAGGAGTGGCGGGCGACCCTCGACACCCTGCACGCGCACACGCAGGTCCTCGGCAAGCTCTCCGCCGCGCTCGCGCCGCCGGAACCGCAGCTGCAGCACGCCGCCCTGCGCCTGACCGCCAGGGGCTGGGAGACACTGCCACTGCCCGCACCCGACGGATCCGGGACCCTGGTCGTCGTCCTGGACCTCCACGCGCACGAGGCGGGCGTGGAGCACAGCGACGGACGCCGGCACCGAATCGGCCTCGGGCCGTCCCGCTCGGTGGGCGAGGTGACGCGCGAGCTCCTCGCCGCGGTCCGCGATGTGGCGGGGCCGGTGACGATCGATCCCCGTCCGCAGGAGACGCCGTGGTCGACTCCTCTGGACGAGGACGAGGAGCACGCCACGTACGACCCGGACCACGTCGCCTCGTATTTCGCGGCGGCGGTTCGCGCCTCCCTGGCCCTCGCCGAGGTCCGCGCTCCCTACCGGGGCCGCGCCACGCCGGTCAACGCCTGGTGGGGGTCGTTCGACCTGGCCGTGAACCTCTTCTCGGGACAGCCCGCGGACCCGCCGTCCGACGACTTCCTCATGCGGAACGCGATGGACGCGCAGGAGGTCGCCGTCGGGTGGTGGCCCGGGGACGAGCGCTACCCACGGGCCGCCTTCTACGGCTACGCGCACCCGGCGCCCCGGGGCTACCAGGACGCCCGGCTCGAGCCGCCCCAGGCTCGGTGGGAACCAGCCCTCGGCGAGTTCATCCTCGACTGGGAGGACGTCCGCGGTGACGAGGATCCGCACCGGGCGGCGGTCTCCTTCGCCCGGTCGGTCATCCGCCACTCCTGCTCTGCGTGCGACTGGGAGCCGGCGCTCGCCGCGAGCGTCGACGGCGTCCCGCCCCCCGTCACCTGACGCCACTGGAGGGAGCGATGGCCCGCCTGCGCACCATCGGCACCGGCAGCACGGGCTCGGCCATCGGCGCCGTCGTCAGCAGAGGGGGCAACACCGTCGAGCTGTTCAGCCAGGGCCACGCGGCCAGGCCGATCAGCGGCGAGGTGGTGCTCGCCGTCCGCTACGGTGCCTGCTCCTGGCGATCATCCCTGTCCCGGTCGGTCGTGGCGGTCGTGGCCGGGTCGTAGGTGACCATCGCGGTCTGCGCGATCGGATCGGCCTCCACGGCCAGCACACCTGCCCGCCGCCCGAGCACCTTCTCGGTGACCGGCCTCTCCGTGGCCCAGTGCACACCGGCGACCTCGAGCACCGCCGTCGTCTGCCGAGTCGACATGACTCGGACCTCCTCCGCTCCGGTCCCGTGCTCACCGTCCACCGTGTACCCCGCCGGGGTACTTCCCTCGGGCATGGCCGCGAAGTCGGTGCGGGCGGTCTCGATTCGGTGCGCTGGGATCGGTTGCGCCTGTCGGGTGGCACGGCGGACGGCGGCGGGGTGCGCGCGACGGCGGCGAGGGTCGGCGGCCAGGCAACCGTGCCAGCACGGTACGGCGCCAGCCGGCCCCACCGGTCGCTAGCCGGCCCCACCAGTACTGCGAGGTCAGCTCCACGTCGTCGGCCGTCGTTGAACACGCGATGGATGAGCGATGAGTGGCGTACGACGGCACTACAGCGCCCCGGCGGGCCGGAGCAACCGCTCGCTGATGCGGGCATCCCGCACCCGTGCGGCGGGCCGGTCCGGGGCGATCATGGAGGCCATGCACCGTGGGACTCTGCGCATCTACCTGGGCGCCGCACCCGGCGTCGGGAAGACCTACGCGATGCTCGGCGAGGCCCACCGCCGGAGCTCCCGGGGAACCGATGTCGTGATCGGGCTGGTGGAGACCCACGGCCGCCCCCGCACCGTGGAGCAGCTGGAAGGGCTGGAGGTCCTGCCCCGGGCCGAGGTCACCCACCGCGGCGTCACCCGCTCCGAGCTCGACGTCGAGGCCGTCCTCGTCCGTCACCCGGAGGTCGTCGTCATCGACGAGCTCGCCCACACGAACGCACCGGGTTCGCGCCACGCCAAGCGCTGGGAGGACATCGACCAGGTGCTGGACGCCGGCATCAGCGTGCTCACCACGGTGAACGTGCAGCACCTGGAGAGCCTCAGCGACGTGGTCGAACAGATCACCGGCGTCCGCCCGCGCGAGACGGTGCCCGACGCGGTCGTGCGCCGAGCCGACCAGATCGAACTGGTCGACATGTCTCCCGAGGCCCTGCGCCGCCGCCTGGCCCACGGCAACGTCCACCCGGCCGAGGAGATCGAAGCGGCGATGGGGGACTACTTCCGGATCGGCAACCTCACCGCGCTGCGCGAACTCGCTCTGCTGTGGCTGGCCGACCGGGTCGACGAGGGTCTGCGGCGGTACCGGACCGAGCACGCCATCGGCCGCGTGTGGGAGGCCCGGGAACGGGTGGTGGTCGCCCTGACCGGCGGTCCGGAGGGAGACACCCTGATCCGGCGCGGCGCGAGGATCGCCGCGCGCTCCGCCCGTGGCCGCGAGATCGACCTCCTGGCGGTGCACGTGCTGGCCGGGGACGGACCGGACGGTGCGTCGACCACCGCCCTGCAGCGGCAGCGGCACCTGGTGGAGAACCTGGGAGGCACCTTCCACCAGGTGGTCGGGGACGACGTCCCGCAGGCGCTGCTGGAGTTCGCCCGCGCCGAGGAGGCCACCCAGCTGGTCATCGGCACCAGCCGCCGATCGCGCTGGGCGCGGGCGATCCGGGCGGGGATCGGCGCGGAGATGGTGGCCCGCTCCGGCGACATCGACGTCCACATCGTCACGCACGCAGCCGCCGGCGGGCACGGACTCCGGCTGCCACCGCTCACCGGGGCGCTCGATCCGCGCCGCCGGTGGACGGGCCTGACCCTGACGGTGGTCGGCGTCCCGGCGCTCACGGCTGCGTGCCTGGCCGCCTCCGTGGCCCTCTCGCTGGCCGGCGTGATGCTCGTGTTCCTGCTGCTGGTGCTCGCCGTCGCGCTGGTCGGCGGCCTGTGGCCGGCGCTGGCCGCCGCGGTGGTGAGCAACCTGTCGGTGAACTGGTTCTTCACCCCACCCACCGGGCGGCTGCACGTGGACCGCATCGACAACCTGTTGGCCCTCGTGGCCTACCTGCTCACCGCGGTCGCGGTGGCCACCGTGGTGGACCGATCGGCCCGCCGGGCCGCCGACGCGGCCCGGTCCCGCGCCGAGACCGCGATGCTGGCCTCGCTGTCCCGGTCGGTTCTCGCCGGTGACCGAGGGCTGCCCACGCTGCTCGAGCAGATCCGGGAGGCGTTCGGTCTCACGTCGGTCGCGATGGTCGAGCGCACGGATGGCGGTGAGCGAACGGTCGGCTCCTGCGGCGATCCCCTCCCGCGTACCACCGACGAGGTCGCCGTCACCGAGTCCCTCGTACTGCGGCTGTGCGGACGCCCCCTGTCCGCGAACGACCGCCGGGTGCTCGTCGCCTTCGCCGAGCAGGCCGCGGTGGCGCTGCAGCAGGGCCGGTTGACCGCGCGGGCCGCGGAGGCAGCCCGACTCGCCGCCGCCAACAGCATGCGGACCGCGCTGCTCGCCGCGGTCAGCCACGACCTGCGCACCCCACTGGCCGGGATCAAGGCGGCGTCCTCGGCGCTGCGGTCAACGGGTCTGCGGCTGTCCGAGGCCGATCGGGCGGAACTGGTCGAGACCGTGGATGCCTCGGCCGACCGGCTCTCCGCGCTGGTGGACAACCTGCTGGACATGAGCCGGCTGCAGGCCGGCGCGGTCACGCCCGCGCTGAGCCCCTCGGACCTCCCCGATGTCGTCACCCGGGCGCTGTCCTGGCTGGACGGCGAGGAGCAGGACCGCGTCCACCTGGACTGGCCCGACCAGCTACCGCCCGTCATCGCCGACCCGGGCCTCCTCGAGCGCGTCGTCGCCAACCTGGTCAGCAACGCGGCACGGCACGCGCGCACGGGGCCGATCTCCCTGTCGGCCGGGGCCGTGGGCGGGCGGGTGGAGCTGCGGGTCGCGGACCGGGGACCGGGAATCCCGCCCGCCGACCGTGAGCGGGTCTTCGTCGCCTTCCAGCGCCTTGGGGACTCGCCGTCCGGTCAGGGGGTCGGGCTCGGTCTGGCCGTCGCCCGAGGCCTGACCGAGGCGATGGGCGGCGCCCTCACCGCCGAGGACACCCCCGGCGGCGGGGTCACGATGGTGGTGTCCCTGGCCGTGGCCGACGCCGCCTCGAGCAGGATGCCGGCGCCCGTCCCGGCGACAGCCCGATGACCCGGGTGCTCGTGATCGACGACGATCCGCACCTGTCGCGTGCGCTGCGGATCACGCTGCGCGCGGCCGGACACGACGTGGACACGGCATCCGACGGGCGGACGGCACTGCAGCTGGCCGCCGCGGTGCCGCCGGACGTCATCGTGCTGGACCTCGGCCTCCCCGACCTCGACGGCACCGAGGTGCTCGCCACGCTCCGCCCCGCCTACGCCGGCCCGGTGCTGGTGCTGTCCGCCCGCGCGGACAGCCAGGACAAGGTGCACGCGCTCGATGCCGGCGCGGACGACTACGTTACCAAGCCCTTCGACATGAGCGAGTTCCTCGCCCGGCTGCGCGCCGTGCTCCGCCGCGGTTCCAGCGAGCCTGCCGACCGGTTCGTCACGACGGAGCACTTCACCGTCGACCTGGCCGACCGCCAGGTCACCGTAGCCGGCGCCCCGGTGCGCCTGACCCCGACCGAGTGGGCGCTGCTGGAGCCGCTGGTCCGCCAGCCGGGCAGGCTGATCGGGCAGCGGCAGCTGCTGCAGACGGTGTGGGGTCCTGCCTACGAGAAGGAGACCCACTACCTGCGCGTCTACCTCGCCCAGCTGCGACGCAAGCTGGAGCCGGACCCCGCCCACCCCCGCTACCTGCGGACCGAGCCCGGGATGGGGTACCGCTTCACCCCGTGACGCGGCGACCGAGCCGCTGACGGGCTGCCGGGCTCGGTCGTCGTCCCCGCAGCAGGCATGCGGTCGCGCCTCGGACCTCCTCGGTCCGGCGCCGCCGCCCGACGGCGGAACGGACCGGCGCTAAGAAATCGTCAAGATCCGGCTTGCCCCCGGCCGCCCGCGTCCTCGGGCGCGCATCGTGGGCCGGCCGGCCCGCGTCGACCCGCGGTCGCCCCGGCGGACGGGCGGACGCCCACGTCGCGCTCAGGTCGGCCAGCGGCGTCGTGGGTCATCGAGGAGCGGCGGAGGGATGGTTGACGGTGGACTCGCCCGGCCCTGCGTCACGCACCGATGAACGTCCCGGCGGCGACTGGGGCCGGGACACGACGTCGGCCGACTTCGCCATCCCCCCGCGCGTGCCGAGTCCCAGCCGTGGACGTGCGCCGTCCGGGCGGTTGACCCGATGGCTGTTGGCGAACTGCGTACAGCCAGAGGGGCCGGGAGGAGCCGAAGAACACACGAAGGGCCACCCCTGGTGGCAGGTGCTGTGCCTGACCGGCGTGGACTACTTCTCGACGCTGTCCTACCTGCCGGGTATCGCCGCCCTCGCCGCCGGCGCGCTCGCGCCGCTGGCCACGCTGCTGATCGTCGCGCTCACGCTGCTGGGCGTGCTGCCCATGTACCGACGAGTGGCCCGCGAGAGCCCCAACGGCCAGGGCTCCGTGGCGATGCTGGAGAGACTGCTGCCGTTCTGGAAGGGCAAGATCTTCGTACTCGTCCTGCTCGGCTTCGTCGCCACCTCGTGGATCATCACGATCACGCTGTCGTCGGCGGACGCGTCGGTCCACGTCCTCGAGAACCCGTTCTTCCCCCGCTTCCTGGACGGTCACGCGGTCGCGCTGACCGTCGGGCTGCTGCTGGTCCTGGGCGGGGTGTTCCTGCTCGGCTTCACCGAGGCGGTGGTCGTCGCCATTCCGCTCGTCGTGGTCTTCCTGACGCTCAACGCGGTGGTCGTCGTCGTCGGCATCGGGGACGTCCTCGCCGACCCCGGCGCGGTCTCGGCCTGGACCGACCGGCTCACCTCCGGCAGCGGAGGGCTCGGCGGCGTGCTCGGCCCGGCTCTCGCCGCCTTTCCCCTACTGGTGCTGGGACTGTCGGGCTTCGAGACCGGCGTCAGCATGATGCCGCTGGTCGCCGCCGACGGCCGCAGCCCCGAGGAGCGTCTGGCAGCGCGCATCCGCAACACCCGCAAGCTGCTCACCGCGGCGGCCCTGGTCATGAGCGTCTACCTGCTGGCGACCAGCTTCATCACCACCGTGCTCATCCCGCCGGCCGAGTTCGAGGAGGGCGGCGCGGCCAACGGCCGGGCGCTGGCGTACCTGGCCCACGAGCGCATCGGTGAGGGATTCGGCACCGCCTACGACATCAGCAGCGTGCTGATCCTGTGGTTCGCCGGCGCGTCGGCGATGGCCGGCCTGATCAACATCGTGCCGCGGTACCTCCCCGGCTACGGCATGGCACCGGAGTGGGGCCGGGCCGTCCGTCCCGTCGTCCTGGTCTACACCGCCATCAGCATCGCCATCACGATCGGGTTCGGCGCCGACGTCAACGCCCAGGCCGGCGCCTACGCCACCGGGATCCTGGCGATGATGGTCTCCGGCGCCGTCGCCGTCACCATCTCCGCACTCCGCCGCCGGCGGCGGCCGGCGGCGGTCGGGTTCGGCGTACTGACCCTCGTGCTGCTCTATGCGCTGATCGCCAACATCATCGAGAAGCCCGACGGCATCACCATCTCGGCCTTCTTCATCCTCGGGATCGTGGTCATCTCGCTGATCTCGCGGGTCAGCCGCACCACCGAGATCCGGGCCGACCACATCGACTTCGACGACACCGCCCGCCGGTTCATCACCGACTCCCTCACCCACGACGGGCGGCTGCACCTGGTGGCCAACCGGCGAGAGGCCGGCGACCGCGCCGAGTACGCCGACAAGGAGGCCACCCAGCGGGGCATGAACCCCGTCCCGTTCTCGGCCGACGTCCTGTTCCTCGAGATCGAGGTGGTCGACCCTTCGGAGTTCAGCGGCGTGCTGCGCGTCCACGGTGTCGAGATCGACGGCCACCGGATCCTGCGCGCCGAGGCCCCGGCGGTCCCCAACGCGATCGCGGCGATCCTGCTCGCGCTGCGCGACGCGACCGGCGTGCGGCCCCACGCCCACTTCGAGTGGTCCGAGGGCAACCCCCTCGGCCACCTGTTCCGCTACTTGCTGCTCGGCCGCGGCGACACCCCACCGGTCGTGCGGGAGATCATCCGCGAGGCCGAGCCCGACCCCGCGCTCCGCCCCGGCATCCACGTCGGCGGCTGATCCCGTGCACGCGAACCGCACCGAGCTCGGCCCCGGCACGGCTGCCACCCGTCCCGCCGTGCGCAGGCCGGGCCGGACCGCCAGGCTGCCGGTGACCGCGTTCCCGTGCCACGGTCACGCTGAGCACACCAGCAGTCGCATCCCTCGGACCGGGCCGCGGTGACCCAGGCTCTCCGCAGCAGGGCGAACCGGTCCACGCCGGCCGGCGGTTTCCGCCATCCTGGCCGGGTCATCGCCGGTGCCTTCGCGGCCGCCGTCGTCGTCGGCACCGGGCTGCTGACGCTGCCGGTCGCGACGGCCGGTCCCGGGCGCGCGGACCTCCTGACCGCGCTGTTCCACGCGACGTCGGCAGTGTGCGTCACCGGGCTGGTGACCGTCGACACCGGCACCTACTGGTCGGGGTTCGGGCAGGCGGTCATCCTGCTGGGCATCCAGGTCGGCGGGCTGGGCATCATGACCCTGGCCAGCCTCTTCGCCCTGCTGGTGTCCCGCCGGCTGGGCCTGCGGGCGCGGCTGATCGCCCAGGCGGAGACGAAGGCGCTGGCGGCCGCCGACGTGCGCCGGGTCATCGGCAGGGTCGTGGCGTTCAGCCTCGCGACCGAGGCCGTGGTCGCGCTCGTGCTCGCGGTGCGGTTCGCCACCGGCTACGACCAGTCGCTGCTGTCGGCGGCCTACTACGGGGTGTTCCACGCCATCTCGGCGTTCAACAACGCCGGCTTCGGGCTCAACGCCGACAACCTCGTGCCGTACGTGGCCGACCCGTGGATCAGCCTCACCATCTGCGCCGCGATCATCGTCGGCGGGCTGGGCTTCCCGGTCGTCTTCGAGCTGGCCCGCGCGTGGCGCACCCCCAAGACCTGGTCGGTGCTCACCCGGATCACCGTCGTGGTCACCGTCGCCCTGCTCGCCGTCGGGACCGTCGGCATGCTGGTGGCCGAGAGCGGCAACCCCGGCACCCTCGGCCGGCTCGGTGCCGGCGACCGCGTCCTGGCCGCGTTCACCGCGGCGGTGATGCCCCGCACCGCCGGGTTCAACAACCTCGACATCGCCGCCTACCAGCCCGAGACGCTGCTGCTGAACGACGCGCTCATGTTCATCGGCGGCGGGTCCGCCGGCACCGCCGGCGGGATCAAGGTCACCACCTTCGGCCTGCTGGCCTACGTGCTGTGGGCCGAGATGCGCGGCGACCCCGACGTCGAGGTCGGCCGGCGCAAGGTGCCCGGCACCAACCAGCGCCAGGCGCTGGCCGTCGCGCTGCTGGCCATGGGCGTGATCGCGGTCGCCACCTTCCTGATGGAGGCGCTCACCGACTTCGGCTTCGACCAGGTGCTGTTCGAGGTGATCTCCGCGTTCTCCACCGTCGGGCTGTCCACCGGCATCACCGCCGACATCCCGCCGGCCGGGCAGGTTCTGCTCGTGCTGCTCATGTACCTCGGCCGCATCGGGCCGCTCACCCTGGCATCCGGGCTGGCGCTGCGCGAGCGCGCCCGCCGCCACCAGCTCCCCGAGGAGAGGACCATCGTTGGCTAGCCACAAGGACCCCGTCGCCGTCCTCGGGCTGGGCCGGTTCGGCACCGCCCTGGCACTCGAGCTGGCCCGCGGCGGCACCGAGGTCCTGGCCGTCGACCACCGCCCGGACGCCGTCCAGCGCCTGTCCGGTCAGCTGGGCCAGGTCGTCATCGCCGACTCGACCGACCCTGACGCGCTGACCGAGATCGGCATCGGCGACTTCCCCCGCGTCGTGGTGGCCATCGGCAACGACCTGGAGGCCAGCATCCTGACCACCGCGCTGCTGGCCGAGCTGGAGATCCGCGACATCTGGGCGAAGGCCGTCAGCCGCCAGCAGGCCACCATCCTCGAGCGCATCGGCGCCCACCACGTCGTCTTCCCCGAGCAAGACATGGGCGAACGGATCGCCCACCTGGTGGCCGGCCGGCTGCTGGACTGGGTGGAACTGGATCCCCAGTGGGTGTTCGCCAAGACCAAGCCGCCCCGGGAGATCGTCGGCGTCCCGCTCGGCGAGACCGGACTACGCAAGAAGCACCACGTCACCGTGGTCTCGGTCAAGCCCGAGCACCAGACGTCGTTCACCCACGCCGACTACGACACCGTCCTCACCTACGGCAGCGTGATCGTCATCGCCGGACGCCCGGAGGATGTCGAGCGCTTCGTCGACGTGCGATGAGCACCGGCCGCGGGCGCGGTCGACATGCGTGAGCCCCTGCGCGTGGCTTTCGCGGTCGTGATGCTGGTCTGCGGCTGGGCGCTGATCATCTACGCCGGCTACCTGCACTACGTCGCCCTGCCCGACGCCCACGCCCCCAGGCGCGAGATCACCCGGCCAGCCGTCGCCGTTGTGGGAATTGTTCCCGTCCTGCTGGGCAGTCGGTTCCTCCGGTGAGCGAGCTGCGGTCGCCGGCGGAAGGCAGCAGCTGCGCCCCGGGTCAGGCCCAGGCGGCCCTCGACCGGACGACGAGGCCACCGCCCTCGACCGCGGTTGTCCACCTCACTCCAGCGCCCCTCGGAGTCGCATGAATCTCGCACAGGTGGTCTTCGGATTCTTCGTGCTGCTCGCCGCGACCCTGAACCTCGGCTTCTTCGTCGGTGACATCTCCGACCCCGCCGTCCACAACGAATACGAGCTGTTCGCGGCCGTGCTGATCAACCTGATCGCCACAGTGCTCAAGTTCGGTGACCGGACTCAACTCGGCGCAGTGCACCTGGCGACCAGCCTCGTGGCGGACCTCCAATTGATCGCGGCCACGTTGGTGTGGGTGTACGCCTCACAGATCTCCTCCGAGGGACTCACCGCCGGAGCCACGGCCCATGTCGTGTCACTTTCCGGGGGCGCGCTGCTCGCCAACCTCGTCTCTGTCGGGCTACTGGTGAGCGAGACCGTTTCGTTCCGCCCCACACGGCCAGAGGACAGCCAGGAGTAGAGCCGGCATTCGTGCGCCCGGATGTCCCCCGGGGCGGGTTGGCGTCTGCGCGACCCGTCACCGACGGACGAGGCCTGATCCGTGACCGATGCCCTGAGTTCGCTGCTGAGCGCCTCGCACCTGCTGTCCCCCGGCCCACCTGGCCGCCACCGTGGCCGCCCGTGCGACGCGGATGGATGTCCGCGAGACGACCGGCGAACGACTCAGATGCAAGCGCCAACCGGGAAGGGGACGAGGAACATAGCGGCCACGAACCCTCCGACGACCGGCAGGGACGGCGGGTCCTCCTGGAGGAGTCCACCCTCGTCGAGGTAGCACTCCCACTCGCGCGCCTCCCTCCGAGGCTTTTGGGCCGACCAGGAGACCGAAGGCCGCGGTCTCCACGGCGGCGTGCGGCCGAGGGCCGCTCCGCATCCCGGCTCGCCCGATGGTGTGACAAGCCGTGAGGCGGCCGGTGCCGTGGCACTCCGTGCGGTCACCCTGACCGCGTGACGTTCACCGCGACGACTGCGCCCCCGTACGAGCACCTGGGGCGAGCAACCGCGGGTCTGCGCGCCGAGCTGCGCCGGCGGTTGCTCGCGGCGGGCGTTCATCGGGTGCCGGCGTGGCACACGTTCGTCATCACCGGGCCGGTGAAGTCCACCGATGCCCGACGGCGGCGCTCGTACGAGTACAGCGCCACGGTGGACAGCCGAGGGCCGTTCGACCGGCCCGGGACGGGGAACGTCGCCGCGTGAGCCGGCAGCGCTGCCCCGCGACGGTCATCGTGGCTCCGGATCGTCAGGTGCGCTGCACCGGCCGGGTCGGCCACGGCCCGGCCGAGGACATGCACCAGGGACTGCTGCGGGTGACACTGCCCGATGGCCGCGAACACGCGGCCTCGCTGGTGTGGAGCACAGCGGCAAGCCCGTGGGAGGACGAGATCCTCCGACGGGCCACCTGATGGCCACGGACACTGCCGCGGTGGTTCGAACCTGCGTTGTCCCGAGAAGCGGATCGGACGGTCGGCGTCATTGAGTGATCCCGCCGGTCCGGCCGGCTGCCCACTCCGGAGTCGACCGGTGGCGTCCCCGGTCGTGGTTGGGGTTGTTCGCTTCGGTCGAGGGTAAGCCGGACGCCGCAGGGTCCACGGCCTGAACCGAGGGCTGCCAGCTCTGCTGCACCCGCGACCGTCGGTCGCGAGGGTGAGGGAACGCATGAGTGACCGGATCACCTGGGAGGTCTGCCCAGGCTGCGGACGAACTGCGGCGGTGGGCTGGCTCGACGACCAACCCGTCGAGTTCGATTGCACCGCGGGATGCCGACCAACCGCGGCCCAGTTCCGCGACCTCGCTCATCGGCGAGGTCCCGCACTCAACGGGCTGACCCGCCCATAGCCCCGAGGTCCTCCCCCACCCCACCGCTGCACCGCCCGTCGATGGACCTCCAAGGGGACGCACCCAGGGCGGCTTGTCCCCAGTTGTCGGCCGCGGCTTCAGGGTGATTCGCGAAGGTCCGTCTGCGCAGCTCAGCCGACATACAGATCGACCACGAATGCCGACGGACGACGCCGGACGGAACCGGAGGGAGGTCAGCATGGTAGTCAAACGACGCCGCCCGACCAGGGCGGGCACGTTCCCGCGGCGTTGTGATCAGGTGGTCGTCGCCTGCCGGATCTCCGAGGTGGCACGCTGGATTTCCTGAGCTGCCGACGCCGACCAGCGGCCCCGTACCCACGGCGTTCTTCGGCGGTGGACGGCTGCCACGGCGGGACCTCAACCGGTCGCCGACCGGCCCGACCGCGACCACCGTGAAGTAGCCACGATTGGCGTGCCGGACGACCTGGCTGACCAGGTCCTGTGTGGCCACCCGCACGCCAATCTCCATGGAGGTGCGGCTGGTGCGGTTGACGCTGGCCGGGAACGTCACCAGCTCACCGCCCGCATGCTCCCCGACGACTCCGACGACGACATCGCCCTCGTCGCCGTCCAGCCGCACCCCAGAACGAGCCCCGACCTCCGGAGGCCGGCCCGAACCGGGTGCCACCGGGCCTGCCGACGACCTGAGATGCGCTCGAGGGCGGCGCGCCTGGTCCGCCCGGGCGGCGCGGCGGCGGCCGCCACGCTCCGGCGCCGCGGCTCGCGCTTCGGCGTCGCTGCCGACGGGTACGGTCCGGTCACGGAACCGAAGCAGACGGGACCGCCTTGTTCCAGGGGGCGGCACAGCCGCTCCCGGCTCGGCCCGTGCCGACGGGGCAGCCCGCCCCTGGAACGAACGAGGCACATGAACGTGCACTGGGAGCAGCGGCCACCGCCGGATGTCGTCCCGGGCGCGTCGTGGCGTGGAGCGCCGAGCACCGCCGCTGAGCTCACCGCGCTGCGCGCTCAGTTGCACGCCGCGCTGCGCGACGGGCCGCTGGCCCTCGGCGCCGGCGCCGACGCGGTCGAGGCGGTGCTGCTGGCCTTCGAGGAGCTGGCCTCCAACGGGCTGCGCCACGGACGCCCGCCGGTGCACGTCACGGTCACCGCAGCCGGCGCCGGCTGGCTGCTCGAGGTCAGCGACGCCGCCGGCGACCGGCCGCCTGCTCCGGCGGTCGGCCGGAACCCCGTCCACGGCGGCCTCGGGCTGAACCTGGTCGCGCGGCTGTGCACTGCGCACGGCTGGATCCTGTAGAACGGCCGCAAGCACGTCTGGGCGCACGTGGCGCCCGCCGCCCACGTCGACATCACCGCCGACGCCGGGTGACCGCCCGCGCTCCTGACCGCTCCGGCCCGGAACCGCTGCGGACCGGGCACACTGGGTGTCGATGACCGCTGAGCTGACCTCCGATCCGCTGCGCCTGCCCGGCGCGGTCACGCTGCAGCGCGAACCCGACGGGCTCGTGCTGCGCCTGACCGGTGAGGTCGATGCCGCCGTCGTCGACCGCTTCACCGCCGACCCCGATCACCAGCCCGCGCCGGTGGCCGCGATCGACGCCGGCGCGGTCACCTTCATCAGCTCGGCCGGCGTGGCCCTGATGCTCCGCTGGGCGCAAGCCGCCTCTACCGGCGGCCGGCCGGTGTCGCTGCGCCGCTCGGCGCGCTGCGTCGACCGCGTGCTGCAGCAGATGGGCCTCGACGCCCAATTGCACAGCTGACACGTCGCAGCGTTCCCGGGGTGCTTCCTCTGCGATCGCGCTCGTCGGACCGATGCACGCGAGGGCGCTGACCCAGCGCCTGAGGATGCTTGCTCCGGGCGCCGTGACGGGCAGGGTCACCGCAAGCCGCGCCGCCTGACGCGCGCTCGCCTACCGCCACCTGCGCTCGGACGCCGGCAGCGGGGCGTACCCGGTCAGCGCCGGCGGGTGCGCCTCTGCCAGCTCGGGTTCCGCAGCTGAGTGCGGGTCTGGTGACGGGGCTTGACGTCTGCCCTGGTCGCGAGCGAGGCAGTTCGACGGAACGCCGGAATGCCTGGTAACGGAGCCGGTTATCCACACGTTGACTGCCTGTGCGGACGTCCCTAGCGTCTGGTGACGTGTTCGTGCGGGTGTCGACACGGCGAAACAGTGCCGGGGTCGCGGTGCGCTACCTCCAGCTGGTGCACAACACCTGGGATCCGGTCGCCCGCACGACCAAGGCGAAGGTGCTGCACTCCTTCGGCCGGGAGGACGAGGTGGACCGGGCCGCGATCGAGCGGCTGATCGCCTCGCTGAGCCGGCTGTTGAACCCCACCGCAGAGCTAGTCAGTGGCGGGCCGGCGTTGGAGTTCGTGTCCTCCCGCGCGCTGGGCGCGACCTGGGCGCTGGACGGGCTGTGGCACTCGCTCGGCATCGATGGTCTGCTGCGCCGGCTGCTGACCGGCACCCGCCGCGACGCGCGGGTCGAGCGGGTGCTGTTCGCCCTGGTCGCCGCGCGGGCGATCGAGCCGGCTTCCAAGCTGGCCACCGCGGCGTGGCTGTCCCGGCGGACGTTCATCACCGGGCTGACCGATGACCCCGCCAGCGAGCCGGGCGGGGTGAGCGAGGATGAGTGCTACCGGGCGATGGACTGGTTGATCGAAGCCGCGCCGCAGGTCGAGAAGGAAGTCTTCTGGTCGGTGGCCACGCTGCTCGACCTCGAGGTCGATCTGTTGTTCTTCGACACCACCTCGACCTACTTCGAAATCGACGACGCCGACCCGGCGGTGGCCCGCGACGAGCGCGGCGAGGTCGCCGGTGACGTACCGGCTGCGCCCGAGGCCGCCGGGGACCGACCCGCCGGCGGGGACGACAGCGACCCGGAACAGCCGCCCCAGGCGGGCTTTCGCACCTGGGGCAAGAGCAAGGACGCCCGCGGTGACCTGCCGCAGATCGTGATCGGCATGGCCGTCACCCGCACCGGCATCCCGGTGCGGGTCTGGTCCTGGCCGGGCAACACCGCCGACTCCGCGCTGATCCGCCAGGCCAAGGACGACCTGCGGGACTGGACCCTGAGCAGGATCGTGTGGGTCGGTGACCGCGGGTTCACCTCCGCGGCCAACCGCCGCGACCTGCGCGCCGGCGGACACGGCTACATCCTCGGCGAGCGGCTGCGCTCGGGCTCCGCCGACGCCCAAGCGGCCCTGGCCCGGCCGGGGCGCTATCAGCAGGTCGCGGACAACCTGCAGGTCAAAGAGGTCCGCATCGCCGACGACGAACGGTTCATCGTCTGCTTCAACCCCGAGACCGCGCAGCGCGACGCCGCGCTGCGCGCCGTGATGGTCGACAAGCTCACCGAGCTGATCGCCGGCTCCGACGCCCTCACCGCGCGCAAGCGGGCCGAACTGGCCGGGCGCATCTCGATGATGCCCGGCCCGCACCGCTACCTGCGCCAGACCCCCGGCGGGCTGCTCCGGGTGGACAAGACCAAGATTGCCGCCGAGGCCAAGCTGGACGGCAAGTACCTGCTGCGCTGCTCGGACCCGACCATGAGCGCCGAGGACATCGCACTGGGCTACAAGCAACTCGTCCAGGTCGAACGCGGCTGGCGGGACCTGAAGACCCACCTCGAGCTGCGCCCGGTCTACCACCGCCTCGAGCACCGCATCCGCGCCCACGTGCTGCTGTGCTGGCTGGCCCTGCTGCTGATCCGCCTCGCCGAGACCAAGACCGGGCGCACCTGGAACACCGTCCGTGAGGACCTGCACGACCTGCACGTCGGCGTCTTCACCGGCCCGGCCGGCAGCTTCACCCAGACCAGCACGCTCACCCCCGGCGCCCGCGCCGCGCTGGCCGCCCTCGGGATCGACCCACCCAGGAAGATCCTGACCCTGGACCCCGCCGGCATAGAGCCCGACCAGCAGCACGCCGGCTGACCCCACCCGGTTCATGGGACTTTCCTGGCCCCCTGGTAACGGGGCCGCTCACCACCGGATCAGGCATTCCTGCACGTCATCCCGCACCTTCACGTCACCAGACGGGCTCACAGCTGCGGAACCCGAGTTCACCTGGACCAAGGACCCCGACACCGTCGTCTACGCCCACGCCGCAGCCGGCGCAGTCCTCCGCGCCCACGGCACAGCCGACGCCGGAGTCGTCGTCCCCGCCCCCACCGACACAGTCGCCCACGCCACAGCCGACACCGACACCGACGTCTACGCCCACGCCGCAGCCGGTGCAGTCCTCCGCGCCCACGGTACAGCCGACGCCGGAGTCGACGTCGAGTGCACCAGGGATCGAGGAACCCGTCGGAGAAACCCCTTGATCCGAAGGCCGATTCGTCGGCTACAGCCTCGCGGCTATAAACGTCTGCAGGAGCCGGTCGGTATAGCCGCTGCC